>JAICLN010000369.1 GCA_025925615.1 Actinomycetospora sp.
CCGCGTCCGCCCCGGGTCGAGGGCGCCGACGAGTCGTCCGATGCCGGTCCCCGAGCCCGACCCCGGCGGCGACGGCGACGGGGGGCGGCCCACGACGACGAGCCGGGACACGACGAGCCGGGACACGCCGGGCCGGGACACGACGAGGCGCCGGCCGACGCGCCGCGTCAGGTCGGGACCGTCGCCCCGGTGTTCAGCGACCCCGACGGCTGATCGGCCGACCCGGCCGGGAGCAGCACGCGGACCGACAGCCCGCCGCCCGGGACGGGCTCGGCGCTCACCGACCCGGCGTGCGAGCGCACCACGGCCCGCACGATCGAGAGCCCGAGCCCGGACCCCTTCCCGACGCGCTCGGTGCCGCGGCGGAACGGCTCGAACAGGTCGGGCACCTTCTCCGGGTCGAGGACGGGACCCGAGGACGCGACCACCAGTTCCACCGGGCCCCCGTCGGGCTCGCGACACGTGCTCACCGTGAGCCATCCGCTCTCGACGTTGTGCCGGACGGCGTTCTCGACGAGGTTGCCGACGACCCGCTCGAGCAGCGCGGCGTCCCCGGCGACGACCGGCGCCGCGGCGCCCACCGCCGAGGTGACCTCGACGCGCAGCCGCCGGCCCTCCACCTCGGCGCGGATCGCGTCCAGGGCGCCGCGCGCAGCGAGGTCGAGGTCGACCGGCTCGTCCCCCGCCGTCCGGCGGTGCTCGGCGGCCTCGGTGCGGGCGAGCAGGAGCAGGCCCTCGACGAGGCCCTCCGCGCGCAGGGTCGCGTCGCGCAGCACGCCCGCCATGCGGCGCAGTTCGGCGACGTCGGCGCCCGGGTCGGCGAGGGTCACGTCGATCTCGGTGCGCAGCACGGCCAGCGGGGTGCGCAGCTCGTGGCTGGCGTTGGCGACGAACCGGCGCTGGGCGTCGAAGGCGGCCTGCAGCCGGTCGAGCATCGCGTCGAAGGTGTCGGCCAGCTCCGCGACCTCGTCGCGCGGGCCCTCGAGGTCGATCCGCTCGTCCAGCGATTCCGCGGAGAGCCGCCGGGCGGTCGCCGTGACCTCGTGCACCGGACGCAGCACGTGCCCCGTCAGGACCCACGAGACCATGGCCGCGGCCAGCACGACGAGGGCGAACGCGAGGGTGCCGACCTGCAGGACCTCGGTGCGGGCGCTGCGCCCGAGCGCGGCGGCGATCTCGCCGGCGGGCACCGAGACGCCGTCGACGAGGACCGGGGTCTGCGGCGGCAGCGTCGGCAGCGCGGTGGCCCCCTCGCCCACGAGCATCCACCCCAGCCAGAGGAGCAGCGCACTGACGGCCGCGACGAGACCCGTCGCGAGCAGCGTGAGCCGCACCCGCAGGCCCGGGCCGCGGCGGCGCCGGGCGCGCGTCGCCCCGGGGGCGGCGGGCCTGCCCTCCTCGGGCGGGCGGTCGGCACGGCGGAGCACGGTCGTCGAGCCTACGTCCGGCGGTGCCGTCCCGGCGTGAGCCGTAGGTCCGGGGGCACACGGTGCTCCGGGCGGGCCCACGCGGCGATGCGGGTCGAGAGCGGGGAGTCGCCGGTCCAGGCGCGGTAGACCGGGTCGCGCTCCAGCTCGGCGACGGCCGCGGCCGCGAGCGCGTGCGCCGCGCGCTCGGCGGTGGAGTCTCCGTCGTCGAGCCACCGGCGCCCGAGCTCGAGCTCGGCGTGCTCGTCGCCGTCGAGGGCCTGCGCGAAGAGCGCCGTGACCTCGTCCCGTCCCGCCATCGCCCCTCCCCCGGCCCCTCGCGCACCCGACTCCGTGACCGGTCCAACGATCGGGACCCGCAGACGCCACGGGCCCGATCCCACGCCGTCGTCAGGACACAGGGACCGGGCCCGTGGGCTGGGGGAGCTAGTTGACGGCGTGGATCGGGTTCGAGCACTTCTTGGCGATCGCGGCGCCGTTGCCCTTGCCGGCCTTCGAGGCCACCGGGACACCGACGGCGTTGTCCTGCACCGGCACCTGGACGCCGAGGACGTTGACCGGGACGTCGTTGTTGCAGACGTCGGCCGTGGTGTTCGGGGCGAAGTCGCTCGAGTTGACCAGGCCCTTCTGGACGGTCGCGCCGTCGGTGTGGTCGTTCGCGAACGCCATGCCGGTGGTGGCGACGAGACCGGAGCTGATCAGCGCGGCCGACAGGACCGCCTTGCGCAGGATGGCCATGGGAGAGTTCCTCTCGTGGGGGGAGCACCGGCCCGCTGCTACCCAGCGCGACCGTCCGAATACGTGCCGTCAACGGCCGAGGAGATCCACGGGTCACGGTTTCCGGACACTGATCCGCCGATCGGGTGAGAGGACGTCGATGGGGCATGCTTCGAGCCCGGCTTCCTGCGGACCGCGCTGACACTGCACCGCCACGGCCGGGTGCCCCCGGGGGCGATCATCAAGCTGTACTTCGGCGGGTCGCTGGAGTTCGGCCTGCCGCCCACCGAGCGGGCCCTCGACGCCTACGTCGAGATGCTGGAGCCCAGCGGCCTGCCGTGGTCGGTGGCGGTGCTGGGCGGCGACGTCGTCGGCTGCGGGCTGGCCCGGCTCGCCCTGGAGCGGGGCGGGCACGTGCGGGTGGGGCTCGAGGACCACGCCGGCGGGCGGCGGCCCTCCAACCTCGAGCTGCTGGACGAGGCGACGTCGCTGCTGTCCGCGCTCGGGCGGCGGCCGGCGACGAGCGCCGAGGCCCGGCTGCTGCTCGGGGTCCCAACCCCTCGCTAGACCGGCGCGTGGGCGTCGGAACGGACGCGGTAGCCCGACCCGACCACGGTGTCGATGATGCCGGGCTCGCCCAGCTTCTTGCGCAGGGTCATGACGGTGACCCGCACGGTCGTCGTGAAGGGGTCGGCGTTCTCGTCCCAGACCCGCTCGAGGAGTTCCTCGGACGAGACGACCGCCCCGCCCGCGGCGAGCAGCACCTCGAGGACGCCGAACTCCTTGCGGGTGAGGTCGACCGGCCCTCCGTCGCGCAGCACGGTGCGCTTCGCCGGGTCGAGCACGACGCCCGCCGCCTCGAGCACCGGCGGCGTCGCGGGCGTGGCGCGGCGGCCCAGGGCCCGGATGCGCGCGACCAGCTCGGGGAAGTCGAAAGGCTTCGCGAGGTAGTCGTCGGCGCCCAGGGCGAGGCCGGCGACCTTGTCGCGCAGTGTGCCGCTCGCCGTCAGC
>JAICLN010000330.1 GCA_025925615.1 Actinomycetospora sp.
CACATCACCCGGCCCCCGGCGTGGCACGCACCGTGCTGCCCGGGGGCCTGCGGGTCGTCACCGAGCACGTCGCCGGGGCCCGGTCGGCCTCCGTCGGGCTCTGGGTCGACGTGGGGTCGCGGGACGAGCCGGGGTTCGACCCGGCGTCCCGCGGCGCCGCGCACTTCCTCGAGCACCTGCTGTTCAAGGGCACCTCGCGGCGCTCCGCGCGGCGGATCGCGGAGGAGATCGACGCGGTGGGGGGCGACCTCAACGCGTTCACCTCCAAGGAGCACACCTGCTTCTACGCGCACGTCCTCGACGCCGACATGCCGCTGGCCGTCGACGTCGTGTGTGACGTCGTCCTCGACGGCGTCATGGCGGGCGAGGACGTCGAGCTCGAGCGCGACGTCGTACTGTCCGAGATCGCCGGGCGTGACGACGACCCCGAGGACCTCCTCGCCGACGACTTCGACGACCTCCTGCTCGGCGCCCACCCGCTGGGCGGACCCGTGGTCGGCTCCGAGGAGTCGGTGGGCGCCATGACCCGCGACGTCCTCGCGCGGTTCCACGCCGCGCACTACGTCCCGTCGCGATCGGTCCTCGCCGTCGCGGGGAACGTCACCCACGCCGCCGTCCTCGACGCCGTCACGGCGGGGTTCGGCGGCCGGCTCGCCGCCGGGGACACCGCCTGGCTCCGTCCCGAGGGCGCCGTCGCGGCGCCCGTGCCCGCCGACCGGCTGGCCGTGCGCGAGGACGACACCGAGCAGGCCCACCTCATGCTCGGCGTGCCCTCGCTGTGCCGAGGCGACCCGCGGTGGGCCGCGCAGCTGGTGCTCTCGACGGTGCTGGGCGGCGGGACCAGCTCGCGGCTCTTCCAGGAGGTCCGCGAGCGCCGGGGCCTGGCGTACTCGGTGTACTCGGCGACCACCGGCTACTCCGACCTCGGGGTGCTCTCGGTGTACGTCGGCTGCGCCCCGGAGCGGCTCGGGACGGCCGCCGGGGTGCTGCGGACCCAGCTCGCCGACCTCGCCCGCGACGGCGTCACCGACGCCGAGCTCGCCCGCGCCCGCGGGCAGCTGCGCGGCGAGTACGTGCTCGGGCTCGAGGACACCTCGTCGCGGATGAGCTGGCTCGGGCGCCGGGAGCTCGGCGGGCGGGAGAGCTCGCTGGACCTCGCCGACTCGCTCGCCCGCATCGAGGCGGTGTCCCGCGACGACGTGGCGACGCTGGCCGCCGAGCTGTTCGCCACGCCGGTGACCGCCGCCGTCGTCGGCCCCTACGCTGACGTCGACGATCTTCCCGACGAGCTGCGCGAGGTGGCCGGATGACCGCTCCCACCGACCTGCCGGTGGATGCCGACGTGACCCGGGTCGGGGTGCTCGGGGCCCGAGGTCGCATGGGCGCCGAGGTCTGCCGGGCCGTCGAGGGCGCCGACGACCTCGACCTGGTCGCGATGGTCGACCAGGGCGACTGGCTGTTCTCGCTCGCCGACGCGGACACCCAGGTCGCGGTGGACTTCACCCATCCCTCCACCGTCGCGGAGAACATCCGCTTCTGCATCGATCAGAACATCCACTGCGTCGTCGGGACCAGCGGCATCACCCCGGACACGCTGGACACCATCCGGGGCTGGCTCGAGCCCAAGCCCGAGCTCGGCGTGATGATCGTCCCGAACTTCGGGATCGGCGCCGTGCTCTCGATGCGCTTCGCGGCGCAGGCGGCCCGGTTCTTCGACTCCGTCGAGATCGTCGAGATGCACCACCCGAACAAGGCCGACGCCCCCTCGGGCACCGCGACCCGGACCGCGCAGATGGTCGGCGAGGCCCGCACGGCTGCCGGCCTGGGGCCGAGCCCGGACGCCACCACGCACGATCCCGACCACGCCCGCGGCGCCGTCGTCGACGGGGTGCACGTGCACGCCGTGCGCATGACCGGCCTCGTCGCCCACCAGCAGGTCATGCTCGGGTCGGCGGGGGAGACGCTGGTGATCCGGCACGACTCGCTCGACCGCGCGTCGTTCATGCCCGGCGTGCTGCTCGCGGTGCGCTCCGTCGCGTCCCGCCCGGGCCTGACGGTGGGGCTGGAGTCGGTGCTCGACCTCGACTAGCCAGTCGCGCCAAGCCGACGTGGGGTGGGGCCCGGGCTACAGGAGCGGCAGGCCGAGGTCGTCCGCGGTCGGCTCGGGGGCGAACTCGAGGTCCAGCGGGCCGCCGAGGCGCACCTCGCGCAGCGGCCGCCCGCCCGCGTCCAGGGTGCGGACGGTGCCGTCGGGCTCCCACCCGGCGCGGCGGTAGAACGCCCGCGAGGCCGCGTCGCGCTCCGGGACCCACGTGATGCCCCGGGTGGCCCCGGCTCCCCGCAGCCCCTCCGCCACCGTGACGAGCAGCCGCCCGCCGTGCCCGCGCCGGCCCCACCGGGGCGAGACCAGCAGCGTCGCGACGAGCCCGACCTGCCCGGCGTCGTCGGGGACCGCTCCCACCGCGTCCGCGACGTCCTCCTCGGTCGCCGGCCCCGCCAGGCCGAAGCCCGCGACGGCGTCGCCCTCGGTCGCGACCCAGAGCCCGGAGCCGGCGGCCGCCGTGCCGGCCCAGGCGGCGGACACCGCGGCGTCGTCGAAGCCCTCGGTGAGCCCGGCGGGCAGGAACGCGGCCCACGCGCCCGTCCACACCTCGCGCTGGACGGCGGTGACGGCTCGGGCGTCGTCGGGGACGGCGGGGCGGACGTGGGCGATCGCCATGGCGCGAGGGTGGCACGACGGCTGTCGTCCCCGTCACGCGGTCGACGACCACGGCGGCCGTCTCCGGTAGACCTGCATCCCGTACCGGAGATCGAGGAGGAGCCTTGTCCGTCACCGACGAGCTGGTCGCCGCCAACGGGTCGTACGCCGCATCGTTCTCCGGGGGCGGGCTGCCCGGGCCGCCGTCGCGCCACGTCGCCGTCGTCGCGTGCATGGACGCACGGCTCGACGTCTACCGCGTGCTCGGCCTGGGCGACGGTGAGGCGCACGTCATCCGCAACGGCGGCGGGGTCGTCACCGACGACGTGCTGCGCTCGCTGACGATCAGCCAGCGCAAGCTGGGGACCACCGAGGTCGTGCTCGTGCACCACACGAAGTGCGGGATGGCCAGCTTCGACGACGACGAGTTCGTCGCCGAGCTGGAGTCCGACGTCGGGCACCGTCCGGGCTGGGCGCCCGGCGCCTTCGCCGACACCGAGCAGGACGTGCGGGACTCGCTGGCCGCCGTCCGCGCCTGCGCCTTCCTCCCGCACACCGACGCCGTTCGCGGCTTCGTCTACGACGTGGACTCCGGCGCGCTGACCGAGGTGGCATGACGTTCGACGTCGTCGCGGAGATCGACGTCCCGCACCGCCCGGACCTCGAGCCGGTCCGTCGTCAGGTGGCCGACCTCGCGCCGCTGACCGACCACGTGCTCGCCCCGGACAACCCGACGGCGCGCCCGGCGGTGTCGGGGATCGCGGTCGCGGCCGTGGCTCGACAGGCCGGCGCGCGCGTGACGGCGGTGCTCAACGCCCGGGACCGCAACCGACTCGGGCTGCACCGTGATCTGCTCGGCCTGCTCGCGCTCGGCGTGCGGGACGTCCTGCTCCTGCGGGGCGACCCGCCCGAGGACGACGACGAGGACGGTCCGCTCGGGGTCCGGGCGATGCTGGACCAGGCCCGCGCGCTGGCCGACGAGCACGAGGTGGAGCTGCGGGTGGGGGTGGTCGCGGCGATGGACCGGCCCCTCGCACGGTGGAAGCGGGGCGCCGACGCGATCTGGCTCCCGCCGTCGTTCTCGGTCGCCGCGGTGGAGCGCTGGCGCGAGCGAGCCGAGGTCGGGCTGCCGGTGCGTGCCGGGGTGATCGTCCCGACCGGGCCGCGCATGGCCGAGGGCGTCGCGTCCTCGATCCCGGACCTCGAGCTGCCCGAGGGCCTCGCGGACGCGCTGCACGACGACCCGGACCCCGGGGTCGCCGCGGCCTGCGAGCAAGTGCTGGCGCTGCGGGCGGCCGGGGTCGTGGACGGGGTGCACCTGGTGGCGGTCAGCCGCGCGGCCCGCACCGCGCGGCGCCTGGCTCCACGGCTGGCGTAGTTCCCCGGCTCAGGCCGGGCGCGGCAGCGGCAGGGCGGGCGGCTCGTCGTCGGCGAGGCGCACCGTCG
>JAICLN010000033.1 GCA_025925615.1 Actinomycetospora sp.
AGCGCGGCGGCGACGGCTGAGGGTGGGTGCGTACGAGCACCACCGCGCGCGGCGGCGACGGCGGAGGGTGGTGCGAGGTACGAGCACCACCCTCAGCGTCGCCTTGCCGCGAAGAACTAGCCCGACACCTGCTTCTGCATGTCCGTGACGACGGTCGGGTCCACCAGGGTGGTGGTGTCCCCGAGCTCCTCGCCCTCGGCGATGTTCTTCAGCAGTCGACGCATGATCTTGCCGGAACGCGTCTTCGGCAGGTCCCGGGCGAAGATCACCGTGGCCGGCCGGGCGAGCTTGCCGATCGACTGCGCCACCTGCTCGCGCAGCGCCTGCTCCAGCTCCTCGGAGCCCTCCTTGTCGCCGACCAGCGACACGAAGGCCACGATCGCCTGCCCGGTGTCCGGGTCCTTGCGCGACGCCACCGCCGCCTCCGCGACGTCGGCGTGCTCGACCAGCGCGCTCTCGACCTCGAAGGTCGACAGTCGGTGGCCCGACACGTTGACGACGTCGTCGATGCGGCCCATGAGCATGATGTCGCCGTCGGCGTCGTACTTGGCGCCGTCGCCGGCGAAGTAGGCGTCGGAGTACTTCGACCAGTAGGTGTCCCGGAAGCGCTGGTCGTCCTTGTAGAGACCGCGCATCATGCCCGGCCACGGCGCCGTGAGCACGAGGTTGCCGGTCTCCTCGGCGCCGAGCTCGTTGCCCTCGTCGTCACGGACCTCCGGCCGCACGCCCGGGAACGGCTGCTGGGCCATGCCCGGCTTGAGCGTGGTGATGCCGGGCAGCGGGGTGATGAGGATGTGGCCGGTCTCGGTCTGCCACCAGGTGTCCATGATCGGCGCCTTGCCGGCGCCGACGTGCTCGCGGTACCACTCCCACGCCTCGGGGTTGATCGGCTCGCCGACGCTGCCGAGGATCTTGATCGAGGACAGGTCCCGGGACTGCGCGTACTGCTCGCCCCACTTCATGTGCGAGCGGATCGCGGTCGGCGAGGTGTAGAGGATCGTGACGCCGTACTTCTCGATGATCTTCCACCAGACGTCCTTGTCCGGGTAACCCGGCGTGCCCTCGAAGAGCACCTGGGTCACGCCGTTGCACAGCGGTCCGTACACGATGTAGCTGTGCCCGGTGACCCAGCCGATGTCGGCCGCGCACCAGTAGACCGAGTCCTCCTTGACGTCGAACACCAGGTCGTGGGTCGTCGCGACGCCGAGCAGGTAGCCCGCCGTGGTGTGCACGACGCCCTTGGGCTTGCCGGTCGAGCCCGAGGTGTAGAGGAGGAAGAGCAGGTCCTCGGCGTCCATCGGCTCGCAGGGACAGCTCTCCGGGTCCCCCGAGACGTCGGCGACGAGGTCGTCGAGGTAGATGTCGCGGTCGCTCATCGGGATCTCGTTGCCCGAGCGGCGGACCACGACGACCTTCTCGATGCTGGTCGGGCCCGCGTCGAGTCCCTCGTCGGCGTTGGTCTTCTGGGGCGCGGTCTTGCCCCCGCGCATCGCCTCGTCCTGGGTGATGAGGACCTTCGCCTCGAGGTCGTTGCAGCGCTCCGCGACCGCCTTGCCGCTGAAGCCGCCGAAGACGACGGTGTGCGGCGCGCCCAGCCGGGCGCACGCGAGCATGGCCACGACGGCCTCGGGGATCATCTGCATGTAGATGCCGACGGGTACGCCCTTGCCCACCCCGAGCTCCTTGAGCCCGTTGGCGAACTTGACCACCTGCTCCTGCAGCTGCGCGTAGGTGATGTCGCGCGACTCCAACGAGTCGGGCCCGTCGTCCGGGACGACGTGGAGGGCGACCTTGTCGCCCTTGCCGTTCTCGACGTGGCGGTCGACGCAGTTGTAGCAGGCGTTGAGCTTCCCGCCGACGAACCACTTCGCGTACGGCAGCTCCCACTCGAGGACCGTGTCGTACGGCGTGAACCAGTCGAGGCGCTGCGTCCCCTGCTCGCCCCAGAACTCCTCGAGGCCCTGCTCCTTCATCTCGGGGCGGGCGTTGGCGGTCTTCGCCAGCTCGGGGTCCGGGGGATACTGGTGCCCCTCGTTCGCCGTCGTGCTGCCCTGCTCCGACATCCGCTGGCCTCCCGGTCGATCGACGTTCGTCATTCACTGGGCGGCCCCTGCACGCTGTGCCGCACCAGGTGTGCACAGCGTCACGTGCCGTCCTCGATCAGGCAACCTTGCCACGGTCCGCGCGGCACGGTCCCCTCTCGTCGGACGGTGTGTTTCCCCATTGGGGCGGTGTGCCACACGTCACGGGCGACGGCGCGGGTGGTGGACCGTCCCCTCGGCGTCCGGCCCACACTGTCCGCGTGATCGAACCGACCCCGGCGACCGGTGTCCTCCCCGCGGTGGATCTCCTGCCCGATGTGGCGGGGCGGCTCGGCGAGCCGCTGCGGCGGGCGGGGTTCACCGTCGACGGCGTCGGGGAGGTCCTCGGCGCGGACGCGGGCGCGGCGCTCGACCGGGGCGAGCCGGAGCCGGCGGCGCGGGCCGTCGGCGAGGGGTCGCCGTTCGCGACGCTGGTGCGGCTCTTCCTGCTGGGCGAGGCGCGGCCCGCCGACGAGGTGGCCGGCGCACTCGCGCCCGTCGGGCTCGACGAGGCCGTGGCGGCCGGGCTGCTGCGCCGGTGCGGCGACGCCGTGGTCGCGGCCCTCGACCTGCGTCCCCACGCGGATGAGCACGGCTCCTGGTGGGTGGTCTCCGACCTGGAGGTCCGCCCGGACGCCCCCGACGACGGGACCGGCACCGCCGACCGGGCCCGCGAGCACGTCCTGGGCACCGGTGCGGCGTCGCTCTCGCTGGCCCGGGCGACCGTGCGCCGCCCCGTCGGGACGCTGCTCGACCTCGGGGCCGGGTGCGGCGTGCAGACGCTGCATGCGTCGGGGCATGCCGCCGCGCTCACCGCCACCGACGTCTCGTCGCGGGCCCTCGCCCTCGCGCGCGCCACGTTCGCGCTGTCCGGGATCGGGGCGGAGGTGCTCGCGGGCCCCTGGTGGGAGCCGGTCGCGGACCGCGTCTTCGACCAGGTCGTGTGCAACCCGCCGTTCGTGCCCGGACCCCCGGAGGTCGAGCACGTCTACCGCGACGCGGGCCTCGGCGGGGACGGCGCGAGCGCCCTGCTGGTCTCGACGATGCCCGCCCACCTGACCGAGGGCGGGGTCGGCCAGCTGCTCGCCTCCTGGCTGGTCACCCGCGCCGACGTCCAGGCCGCGCGGACCGCAGGAGATCCGCACGACGGATGGGATGCCCGCCCGCGGCGCTGGCTGGCCGCCGCCGCGGAGGCCGCCGCCCCGGGCGGGCTGGACGCCTGGATCGTGCAGCGCGACGTCGCCGACCCCGCCCTGCACGTCGGCACCTGGCTGCGCGACGCGGGCGTCGACCCCGCCTCCCCCGCCGGGCGCGCCCGCTCCGCGCGGTGGCTCGACTTCTTCGCCGAGCAGGACGTCGTCGCGATCGGCTTCGGGTTCGTGACGCTGCGCCGCACCGCGGCGGGCGTGCCGGGCACCGTCGTCTGCGAGGACATGCGCCAGGCCCACGGCGACCCGCTCGGCCCGGAGGTCGAGGCGTGGCTGGACCGGGTGGCGTGGCTGCGCGGGCACGACCTGCTCGACGAGGCCCTCGTCGTGCCGGCGACGACCGCGCTGGAGCGGGGCTACACGCCGGTTCCGCCGGAGGACGCGGACCCCGAGGACGCGGACCCCGAGGACGTGGATGGAGCCGCCTGGCGGCGGATCGGCGGGACGCTCGTGCGCCTGGACGGCCCGCAGTGGCGCCACGACCTGGACGAGCTCGGCGAGGCCCTGCTGGCGGGGTGCCGCGGGCACCTGCCGCTGCGGGATCTCTGCGAGCTGCTCGCCCTGGCCCACGGCCGTGACGCCGAGGAGCTCACCGCCGCCGCGCTGCCCGTCGTCCGGGAACTCTTCCTGCACGGGATGGTGGCGCCGGGGGCCGACGGGTGAGGGCCGTCGTGTCGCGGGTCGCGTGGGCGTCCGTGAGCGTGGCCGGTGAGGTGGTCGGCGCGGTCGACGGGCCGGGCCTGCTCGTGCTCCTCGGTGTCCACCGGGACGACCCCGCCCGGGTGGGCACGGCGGACGACCCGGTCCCCACCATGGCGCGCAAGCTGCACGAGCTGCGCCTGCTCCGGGGCGAGCGGAGCGACGGGGAGTCGGCGGGCGAGGCCTCCTGCGCCGGGACCGGCGCCGGACTGCTCGTCGTGAGCCAGTTCACGCTCTACGGCGACACCCGCAAGGGACGACGCCCCTCGTGGTCGGCGGCGGCACCGGGGGACGAGGCGGAACGGCTCGTCACGGCCGTCGTCGGGGCCCTGCGCGCCCGCGGGGCGACCGTGGCGACGGGGATCTTCGGGGCCGAGATGGCGGTGGAGTCGGTCAACGACGGACCGTTCACCGTGCTCGTGGAGGTCTGAGCGGCGACCGTTGCCCACCGATGACCCGGAACACGCGTCGGCACGGTCACAAGCGGTTAACCGGTCGATGCACGGGCAGCGGGAACGATCGCGCCCCATCGTGCGTTCGACCATGTGACGCGGCGAGCCAGACCAACGCCGCGCAGGGAGGATTCCATGACGGCGACACTCGCCCCGCAGCAGTCTCGCGATGCCGAGGCCGTCCTGCCCGAGTCGACCCCCGACGTCGTCCCCGAGACTACCGCGCTCCAGACCGAGGCGGAGGCCCAGAGCGACCTCGACGCCCAGAGCCCGGCCGCGGACCTCGTGCGCGTCTACCTCAACGGTATCGGCAAGACCGCTCTCCTGACGGCCGCCGACGAGGTGGAGCTCGCGAAGCGCATCGAGGCGGGCGTGTACGCGGCGCACCTGCTCGAGGACGACACGCTCGACGCAGGCCGCTCCCGCGACCTCCGGGCGGTCGCACGCGACGGACGGCGCGCCCGCGCGCACCTGCTCGAGGCCAACCTGCGGCTCGTCGTCTCGCTGGCCAAGCGCTACACCGGCCGCGGGATGCCGCTGCTCGACCTGATCCAGGAGGGCAACCTCGGGCTCATCCGGGCGGTCGAGAAGTTCGACTACTCCAAGGGCTTCAAGTTCTCGACCTACGCGACCTGGTGGATCCGGCAGGCCATCACGCGCGGCATGGCCGACCAGGCCCGCACCATCCGCCTGCCCGTCCACCTGGTCGAGCAGGTGAACAAGCTGGCCCGCATCAAGCGCGACCTGCACCAGACCCTCGGTCGCGAGGCGACCAACGAGGAGCTGGCCGAGGAGTCGGGCCTCGCGGTGGAGAAGGTCGCCGACCTGCTCGACCACAGCCGTGACCCGGTGAGCCTCGACATGCCGGTCGGGTCCGAGGAGGAGGCCCCGCTCGGGGACTTCATCGAGGACGCCGAGGCCACCGACGCCGAGTCGACGGTCATCTCCGGCCTGCTGCACGACGACATGCGCCGGGTCATCGCCACCCTCGACGACCGCGAGCAGAACGTGATCCGCCTGCGCTACGGCCTGGACGACGGCCAGCCGCGCACGCTGGACCAGATCGGCAAGCGGTTCGGGCTGTCGCGCGAGCGCGTGCGCCAGATCGAGCGCGAGGTCATGTCGAAGCTGCGCGAGGGCGACCGCGCCCGCCGGCTCAAGGCGTATGCCGCGAGCTAGGGCTGCCGCGAGCTGACGGCACCGACCGCACCTGACGGGGTGCGACGATCCGGGGGCCAGGAGCCGGCGGATCGTCGCGCCGACAGTGCGTTTGCACCGCGACGACCACCTCCCATCGTCACCGACGGTGGCGGAATCGGTGCGGAGACGAACGAACCGGGCCGCCCGGCTGCGTGCTTGACCCTCCCGATCGACGGGCGGCATGCTGGGTCGGCGCGGGCGATGTGACGCCGGGCACGCCGGAACGGCGGTACCGCCCGCACCCCATGGATGGGGCGACCGTGACGGTCGTCAGCGACGAGGGACCGGGACGGCCGGGGGCCGGCCCGGTCTCTCGGCATCTCCGGGTGGGAACGGCAGCGTCCTACTGAGCACGCCGATAGGGGCACGATGCTGGCGTCCGACGCCAGGACGGCGCCGCTCACCCGTGGGGCCGGGTCAGCGCACCTCGCCCGTGAGCACCACCCGGCGCGTCGCGAGGTCGGCGGCGAGGGTCACCTCCAGCGGCGGGTAACGCAGCTCGCGGGTGCACGGGCCGGTGGACGTCGTGGCCTGCACGACCCGCAGCGTCACCGCGTCCGCGGTCTGGTCCACGACCTGCGCGCTCGCCTCGGTGCACCCCCCGGCCCGCCCGTAGACGCCGAGCGTCCGCGGCCCCCGGGTCCACACCAGCGTCGGGAACCCCGGCGGCAGGTCGCGGGCCTCGACGCGGGAGGCGTCCAGCGCCGTCGTCCCGGGCGGCGGGTCGGCCGTGAGGGGGTCGGCGGGCACGGGCGGCGTCGACGTGCCGCCCGGCGGGGCCCCGGTGGCCACGGTCGGCGGGCTCGACGCGGGTGGTGGCGTCGAGCCGCTCCCCCCGCACCCGGTCAGCAACAGGGCGACGCCGAGCAGCGCCGACGGGAACAGCAGGGTCGTCCGCAGGGCACGCATCGCCGCCGATTGTGGGCGGACTCGGCCGCGACGACGACGAAGACCGCTCACACGGGCGACCCTCCCAGCCGTCGCGGCCCGGCGTCGCGCGGGCCGGGCGGCGGGCCGAGGACGGCGCGCATCGACGTCGGGTGGACCCCCTGCTCGGCGACGAGGACCGGGTCGAGCGTGAGTGCCCGCAACTCGGGGACGTGGTCCGCCAGCTGCCCCACGCGCAGCAGCAGGTCCTCGGTCGCGGCCAGGTCCATCGGGCGGGTGCCGCGGTACCCGTCGAGCAGCGGCGCGGCCCGGGGTGCCCGGACCAGGGTGTGGGCGTCCATCGTCGAGAGCGGCGTCGCGCAGTAGGCGCGGTCCCCGAGCAGCTCGGTCACGACCCCGGCGAGCCCGAACGAGACCAGCGACCCGAACGAGGGGTCGTCCCGCAGCTCCACCACCACCGGCAGCCCCGGCGGCACCTGGGCCTGCACGTCCACCTCGGGCGAGCCGGAGAGCTGCGCGAGCTGCTCGTACGCGGTGCTGACCGCCTCGGCGTCGTCGAGCCCGACCCGCACCCCGGCGAGGTCGCTGCGGTGACGCCAGGTCCGCACCACGGTCTTCAGCACGACCGGGCCGCCGATCTCGGCCGCGGCGTCCACCGCGTCGTCGGCGGACCGGGCCCGGCGGGACGGCGCGACGTGGACGCCGACGGTGCGCAGGAGCTTCTCGGCCTGCTCGTCGGTGAGCACCGTGGCCGTCTCGGGCGGTCCCCAACCGTCGACGAGCGCCCGCGCGGCCGCGAGGTCGCAACCCGGCGGGACCACGAAGTCACCCACCGGGCGCTCGAGCCACTGGGTGTAGCGCACGACGCGGGCCAGGGCGACCACGGCGCGTTCCGGGGACGGGTAGGACGGGACGCTGCCGCGGGCCGGGACCTCCGCGCCGCCCGCCTCCGGCGGTGAGGGCACCACGAGGTGCTCGGGCACGCCGGCCGAGGCCAGGAACGTCGTCGTCACCGGCTTGTCCGCGCTGGTGACGACCTCGGCGAGCGCGTCGGCGTGCGCGGCGCCGTCGGTGGAGACGGGCGGGGAGAACACGATGACCAGCGCGTCGCACCCGTCGTCCTGCAGGGCACGCAGCGCGGCGTCCGCGAGCTCGGCGGGGTCGGCCATCGCCCCGACGTCGACCGGCGGGAACGCCAGGTGCAGGCCGTGGGCGAGGGCGACGTCCGCGGCGAGCACCCCGAGCGCGCTGGAGTTGCCGACGACGCCGAGGCGGGGCCCGGTGGGCAGCGGCTGGTTGGCCACGAGCAGCGCCACGTCGAAGAGCTCGTCGACCGAGGAGACGCGGATGACGCCGGACTGGTCGAACACCGCCGCGACCGAGGCCTCCTCCAGCGGGGACGTCGAGGCCGCGAGGCCCGGCGTCGCGTGCCGCCCGCTCGCCACGGCCACCACCGGCTTGCGCCGCGCCAGCCGGCGGGCGACGCGGGCGAACTTGCGGGGGTTGCCGAAGCTCTCGAGGTAGAGCAGGACGACGTCGGTGGCCGGGTCGGTGTCCCAGTACTGCATGAGGTCGTTGCCCGAGAGGTCCGCGCGGTTCCCGGCCGAGACGAACGTCGACAGCCCGAGGCGGCGCTGCGCGGCGGTCGCGAGGATCTGGATGCCCAGCGCCCCGGACTGGCAGAAGAACCCCACCCGGCCCGGGGGCGGCAGCTGCGGCGCGAGCGTCGCGTTGAGGCGGTAGCCCGGGTCGAGGTTGACGACGCCGAGGGCGCTCGGGCCCACCACCCGCATCCCCCGGGAGCGGGCGAGGGTCACGAGCTCGCGCTGCGCGCTCTTCCCGGCGTCGCCGGTCTCGCCGAACCCGGAGGTCACGACGACGAGGGCCTTGACCCCCTTGGCCAGGCAGCCGTCGACCACCCCGGAGACCTCGGGCGCGGGCACGGCGACGACGGCGAGGTCGACGTCGTCGGGGATGTCGAGCACCGTCGGGTAGGCCCGGACGCCGTTGACCGAGCGGGCCTCGGGGTTCACCGGGTAGACGGGGCCGGTGAACGCCCCGCGGAGCAGGTTCGCGAGGACGACGTGGCCGAGCTTGTCCGGGTCGACCGAGGCGCCGACGACCGCTACGGAGCGGGGGTGCAGCACATTGGACACGCTGCGCGCCTCGGCCGCCTGCTCACGGGCGCGGCTGACCTCGGTCGAGCGCTCGGTGGCGGCGACGTCGAACTCCAGGTGCAGCGTCGAGCCCTCGACGGCCCGCGTCACGTCGTACCCGGCCTGGCGGAAGGTCCGCAGCATTGCACGGTTCTCGGTGAGCACCTCGGCGACGAACCGCGTGATCCCGACCTCCTCGGCCGCCGCGGCCAGGTGCTCGAGCAGGATCGAGCCGAGGCCGCGGCCCTGGTGGTCGTCGCGGACGACGAACGCCACCTCCGCCGACGGGCTCTGCTCTCCGTTCGGGCTCGGCCCCAGGCGTACGTAGCGCCCGATCGCGATGATCTCCCCGCCGAGCCACAGCACGTAGCCCACCGAGTCGTGGTGGTCGACCTCGACGAACTTGCGCAGGTCGCGGGGCGGGATCTTCGGGTAGGGGCTGAAGTAGCGGTAGTAGCGGGTGCGGTCGGAGAGCCGGGAGTGGAACTCGACGACGGCGTCCGCGTCCTCCGGCCGGATCGGGCGCAGGTGGGCCGTCGCACCGTCGGAGGCGACGACGTCGGCCTCCCAGTGGCGCGGGTAGGACGCGTCCGGGTCGGCCCGGATCGGGAGGGTGGCGGCGTCGAGCGCCGACGGGTCCTCCGGGTCGTCGGGGCCCTGATCGGTGGGGCACTGATCCGTGGCGCCCTGACCGGTGGGTTCTGCACTCATGGGTTCAGTCCAGGACGTTCTGCGGTTCCAGACCGTGCAACGGGAACACGGCGCGGCGGGTCTCGAGGACGAAGCGGTCCACGTCGACCTCGGTGTACCCGCCCCACGGCGTCCACTCGGTGGATGCGTCCTCCGTCATGGTCCTCGGCAGCGGCCTCGTCGAGCGTTCGGCGGCGTACGAGGTCCACGACGCGGGGATCGGGCGCTGCGGGTCGAGGTCGCGGTCGAGCACCGTGGCGAGCAGGTGGGTCCACGAGCGCGGCACGCCGCGGAAGAGGTTGTAGCCGCCGCCGCCGAGCGCGAGCCACTTGCCGCCGGCGTACTCCCCCGCGAGGTCGCGGCAGGCCCGGTAGATCGCCCGGTGCCCGTCGACGGTGAGCGACAGCTCGGCCAGCGGGTCCTCGTGATGGGTGTCGGCGCCGCACTGCGTGACCAGGATCTGGGGCTCGAAGGCCCGCAGCAGCGAGGGCACGACGGCGTGGAAGGCCCGCAGCCACTCCGGGTCCCGGGTGCCCGGGGGCAGCGGCAGGTTGACCGCCGTGCCCGCGGCGGCCCCCTCGCCGAGCTCCGAGGAGAACCCGGTGCCGGGCCAGAGGGTCCGTGGGTGCTGGTGCATCGAGATCGTCAGGACCCGTGGGTCGTCCAGGAAGGCCGCCTGCACACCGTCGCCGTGGTGGACGTCGGTGTCGAGGTAGGCGATCCGGGTGTAGCCGTGGTCGAGCAGCCAGGAGATCGCGATCGCGCAGTCGTTGTAGATGCAGAAGCCCCACGCGTGGTCGCGCATGGCGTGGTGCAGCCCGCCGGAGAGGTTCACCGCGCGGTCCGCCCGGCCCTCCGCGATCTCCCGGGCCGCCGCGATCGAGCCGCCCGAGACCAGCGCGGCGGCGTCGTGCATGCCCTCGAAGATCGGGTTGTCCATGGTGCCGAGCTGGTGGACGGGGTCGTCCCCGTGCTCCGGGGCCCGTCGCACCGCCTCCAGGTAGGAGGCCACGTGCACCCGCTCGAGCTCCTCGTCCGGCGCCGGCTCGGGGACGAGGGGCTCGATGTCCTCGAGCACGCCGAGGGCCCGGGCCAGGCGCATCGTCAGGTCGAGACGCACCGGGTGCAGCGGGTGGTCCGAGGACAGCTTGTACGCGAGGAGGGCCTCGTCCCAGACCACGGTGGTGCGCATGGGCCCGACGCTACCGAGCCCGCGTTCCGAGCGAAGGGGCCCTTCGCTCGGAAGAGCCGACGAGGGGAGCCCTTCGCCGGAACGGCGGCGTGGCCGGGGGATCCGGCGATGGGCACCCAAGGTCGATCTATTCGAGCGAGGGGCCCCTTCGCTCGGAACCGCCGGGCGGGTACGGGGTCAGGCGCCGGTAACGACCGGGCGCTTCCCGGCGCACCAGTTCGACCAGGAGCCGACGTAGAGCGCCACCGGGTCCTCGGGCGGGCGCACCCCGGCGATCTCGGCGGCGAGCACGAGCATCGTCGCGCTCACCCCGGACCCGCAGTAGGCCCCGACCGGCCCGGCGTCCCCCACGATCCCGCGCAGCGCCTCGGCCAGCTCCTCCGGGGACCGCCAGCGGCCGTCCTCGGCGAGCAGCGAGCCCGCCGGCAGGTTGACGGCACCCGGCACGTGGCCGGCCACCGGGTCGATCGGCTCGCTCTCGCCGCGGAAGCGCTCCGGCGCCCGGGCGTCGAGCAGCAGGCCCTGCTCCGCCACGTGGAGCGCGGCGTCCGCGGTCAGCACCGGCATGGCGCCTGCGGTGATCGCGATGTCCCCGGGCCGGCGCGCGCCGCCGGACTCGGTGGAGGTGGGTCCGCCCTCCTTCGTCCACGCGTCGAACCCGCCGTCGAGCACCCGCACCCGGTCCGGGCGCAGGCCCGCCCAGCGCAGCACCCACCAGGCCCGCGCGGCGGCCATCCCGTCGCCCGCGCCGACGCCGTCGTGGACCACGACGCTGCTCCCGGAGCCGATCCCGGCGCGGCGCAGCGTGGTCTGCAGGTCGTCCGGGTCGGGCAGCGGATGGCGGCCCGCGGGCCCGGGCGGACCCGCCAGGTCGGTGTCGATGTCGAGGAACACGGCACCGGGCACGTGGCCCGCGTCGAAGTCGGGCTCCCCCACCGGGTCCGGCCGGCGACGCGGCGTGCGGCCCTTCGGCGGCGGGACCAGCCGCCATCGGACGTCGAGGACGACGGGCCGCCCCGCGAGCCCGGCGGGACCGCCCGCGAGCTCGGAGACCAGGTCCGGGGCGGCGACGAGCGGCGATGCGGAGGTCGGCACGCACCCATCGTGCCCCGGTTCGGTGTCGCACCGCGGTCCATGGTGTCGGTCGCCTCGGTAGGATCGTGCTCGGGACGGAAGGGGTGGGGATGAACGACCTCATCGACACCACGGAGATGTACCTGCGCACCATCTACGAGCTGGAGGAGGAAGGCGTCACGCCGCTGCGCGCGCGGATCGCCGAACGCCTCGAGCAGAGCGGCCCGACGGTGAGCCAGACGGTCGCGCGCATGGAGCGCGACGGCCTGGTCCAGGTCGCCGGGGACCGGCACCTCGAGCTCACCCCCGAGGGCCGCGCCAAGGCCGTCTCCGTCATGCGCAAGCACCGCCTCGCCGAACTCCTGCTGGTCAACGTCATCGGCCTGGAGTGGGAGCACGTGCACACCGAGGCGTGCCGCTGGGAGCACGTGATGAGCGAGGCCGTCGAGAAGAAGGTCTTCGCGCTCCTCGGCGAGCCCGGCGTCTCCCCGTACGGCAACCCCATCCCGGGTCTCGAGGAGCTGCGCGGCGGACTCACCGAGCTGCCCACCCGCACTCCGACGCCCGACGAGGCCGGCCTCGTCCGGCTCGACGAGTTCGCGCGCTCGGGCGGCGGCAAGGTCGTCATCCGCCGCATCGCCGAGCACGTCCAGCTCAACGAGGTCCTCATGGCCGGCCTGAAGTCGGCAGGGGTCCTCCCGGGCAGCGACGTCGAGGTCGTCGGGATCCCGCGCTTCGGCGACGCCGTGAACGTCGGGCACGGCGGACAGCGCTCCGAGGTCGACCCGCTCGTCGCGCACGCGGTGCTCGTCCGCGCGGTCTGAGGGTCCCCGCCCGCGTCGTCGGCCCCTGGTCCGTCTCGTGCCCCGCCCCGCCCGCCTCGCCCGGGACGAAGGGCACACCGCGCACGTCCGTGGCTTAGCTCGTCGTGCCCATGATCATGAGGGGCGGGCGCCGGACCATTCGCCCGAGGTCTCCCCGCCCGACGATGGGCACGCTGCGCAGGTCGGAGGCCGGGCCGGGATGCCTCGTGTGCTGGTGATCATGGAAGCAGGGGCTGGGGCACGCGACCGAGGCCTCCCTGACTCGACGAGGGGCACTCGGCGCACTTCCGACGGCCGCTCGGGTTGCCTCCAGTGCTCGTGATCATGGGCGGGCGGGCCCGGACGTCAGGGCCCACCGCGGCCCACGGACCCCCAGCGCCCACAGCGCCACAGAACCCCGGCGCCCACAGAATCCCCGGCGGCGTGCGTCAGACTCGGGGTATGAAGCTGCTCGTCACCGGAGGCGCCGGCTACGTCGGCAGCGTGTGCACCGCCCACCTGCTCGACGCGGGCCACGAGGTCACCGTCCTCGACGACCTCTCCACCGGGCACCGCGACGCCGTCCCCGCCGCCGCGGCGTTCGTGGAGGGCGACGTGGCGACCGCCACCGACGGGGTGCTGGCCACGGGCGCGTTCGACGGCGTGCTGCACTTCGCGGCGCGCTCGCTCGTCGGCGAGTCCGTGGTCGACCCGGCCGGGTACTGGCACGGCAACGTCCTCACCTCGGTCGCCCTGCTCGACGCGGTCCGCGCCCACCGGGTCCCCCGCCTCGTGTTCTCCTCCACCGCCGCCACCTACGGCGAGCCGGAGCAGAGCCCGATCACCGAGGACTCCCCCACCCGGCCCACGAACCCCTACGGCGCCACGAAGCTCGCCATCGACCACGCGATCGCCTCGTACGCCGCGGCCTCGGGCGGCGAGCTCGGTGCGGTGTCGCTGCGCTACTTCAACGTCGCGGGCGCCCACCGCCCCGTCGACGGCCCGATGCTCGGCGAGCGCCACACCACCGAGACCCACCTCATCCCCCTCGTGCTGCAGGTCGCCCTCGGCGAGCGCGAGCACGTCTCGATGTTCGGCGACGACTGGCCCACCCACGACGGCACCTGCGTGCGCGACTACATCCACGTGGACGACCTCGCCGCCGCCCACCTGCTGGCCCTCGATGCCGCGGGCGAGGGGGACGGGCCCGGCACCCACCTCGTCTGCAACCTCGGCAACGGGACCGGCTTCTCGGTGCGGGAGGTCGTCGAGGCCTGCCGCCGGGTCACCGGCCACCCAATCCCCGCGGTCGTCGCCCCGCGCCGGGCCGGCGACCCGGCGGTCCTCGTCGCCTCCGCCCGGCGCGCCCGGACCCGCCTCGGCTGGGCGCCACAGCGCGGTGACCTCGACGGCATCGTCGCCGACGCCTGGTCCTTCGCCCGGGCCCGGGTGGCCTCGTGAGCCTGATCCTCTTCGACCTCGACGGCACCCTCGTCGACTCCGGCCCGGGCATCCGCGCCTCGATCCGGCACGCCGCGGCCACCGTGGGGTTCCCGGCGCCCACCGAGGAGCAGCTGCGCCTGCTCATCGGCCCGCCGTTCCCCGCCGCGTTCCGTGACGTCCTCGGGGCCGACACGGCGACCGGCGAGGCGATGATGGCGGCCTACCGGGAGGTCTACGGCGCCGGCGCCCTCTTCGACGTGGAGCTCTACGCGGGGATCCCCGAGGCGCTCGACGAGCTGGTCGGGCGCGGCGACGTCCTCGCCGTCACCACGAGCAAACCCGCGGGCTACGCGCGCGAGATCGTGGCGCACCTGGGCCTGACCGACCGCTTCGCGGGCGGCGTGCACGGGGCCGCGGAGGACGGCAGCGTCGAGGGCAAGGCCGCGGTCGTCGGGCTGGCGCTCGCCCAGCACGCACGGAGCCGGCACGAACGGACCCACGACGGCGACGGCCGGGTCGTCGGCCTCGTCGGCGACCGCCACCACGACGTCGAGGGCGCCCGGCACCACGGCCTGCGCTGCCTCGGGGTGTCGTGGGGGTTCGGGGGGCGCGAGGAGCTCGAGGCGGCGGGAGCCTCGACGGTGGTCGACAAGCCCGTCGAGATCCCGGCCGCACTCGACGACCTGGGCTGACGCCGGGACGGCGTTCACGCCACCAGCCGGGCCGCCGACTCCGCGGCCGCCCCGGCGACCATGTCCCGGACGTCCGCGGGGTCGATGCCCGCCGCGACGATGCTGCCGAGCAGCCGGCTGAGCTGGTGGCCCGGGTCGGCGGCCATGGCGCGCTCCAGCGCCGTGGTGAGGGTCGCCCCGCCGCCGTGGTCCAGGGTGGCGAAGGCCAGCAGGGTGGCGGGCTCGGCGACCTCCGGGGCGGGGACCGCGCGCACGAGCAGGGTCCAGAGCAGCCAGGCGTGGTCCGGGTCGACCCCGGCGTCGTGCCCCGCGGCGAAGCCGAGGCACACGTCGCGCACCTGCGGGTCGCACAGGGCGACCGCCAGCCGCGCGATCTCCTCCTCGGCGAGCACCACACCCCGGCCGACCTCGGCCACCGCGTGACGGACCGCCTCGAGGTCCCGGCGGGCGGCGGCCAGTCCGGAGAGCTCGCGGTCGGTCAGCGCGGCCCGGTGGGCGTCGTCCACGAGCTCCCGACGACGGCGGCCGGACGCCGCCGGGTCGGGAGCCAGGGTCGCGTCGACCTCGGCCCGCGAGCCGTAGGTGACCCGCCCGGTCGCCGCGGTCTCGGCGGCGGCGAGCGTGCCCGTGGGGTCGGCCAGGACGCCCGTGCACCCGCAGTCGTCGTAGCAGCGCCAGGGCGCGCCGGTCGCGACCCGCTCGGCCCAGACCGCGCCGGTCACGGGCACGTCGATCGCGGCGAAGGCCCCGGTCAGCGTGTCGACGAGCCCGCCGTACGGCGGCCGGGCACCCGGCTCGGCCTCGGCGTCGGACCGGGAGACGACGACCAGGACGAGCGAGTCGGGCGCCGCGCGCCCCAGCCGGGCGACCACGGCGTCGGCGAGCACCCGGTCGACCTCCGCCCGCTCGCCCGGCGCGGCGTCGGTGACGAGGTCGACCCGGGCCATGCCGCCGACCCGGGTCCGGCCGCCGCGGCGGTGCATCGCGATCGCCACGACCGACTCCTCCGGGACGAACCCGAGCATCGCGGGCAGCGACGCGACGAGGTCCGCGGGCCCGCCGAGCCTGACCACCACCTCGTCGTCGGGAGGCGGCGCGGACCGCGGGCCCGGCGAGGGCCTCGGGCTCGGTGTGGACCGTGGGCGGAGGGCGCGACGGGAGCGCTTGCGGGAGCTCATGTCGCTGGGAGGGAACCCGGCGGCACGCGGTTCCCGAGTTCACCCGGACGGCCGCACCCGTCGCCAGTGACCTTCCGGACGACCACGGGATGCTGGAGCCTGCTCGTCTCCCCCGGCGACCACGCAAGGCCTTCGGCTCGACGAGAGAACGGCCCCCTCGCTGCGTGAGAAGCAGCGAGAGGGCCGTTCGCTCGGCCGTGACCGGCTAGCTACCCGTGGGGAACCGCAGCAGCGCGCCCACGTTGTCAGCCAGCTCGGCACCGGCGCCGAGCACCGCCACGTCCCCGCCGAACGCGCCCGTCGCGCGCAGCAGGACCTGCTCGGCCGGGCGCGAGATGGGCTCCGCGTCCGAGATCGCCGCCAGGTTGGCGGGATCGGTGGAGATCGCCTCCGGGCTGTCGCCGACGTAGAGCTCGCCGGGCACCGGGTTGGCGTCCACGAGGATCAGTGTCGCGATGGCGCCGGTGCGGGCGGCCTCGAGGACCGGCAGGAGGCCCTCGGCAGCGTTGGCGTGCCCCTTGGCCTCGTGGAACTGCTGGTCGATCGCCGTCTCCTTCTCGGTGGCGACCCGACCGGCCTCGGTGAGCAGCGCGTCCTCGAGCGCGTCCTCACTGGCGCCCGCCGCCCGGCTCCCCGCCTCGATCTCGCGGGTGATCTCGAGCAGGCCCTTGGACATCTCGGTGCGGACGACCTCGCGCCCGCTGACCTCGCCGGCCAGGATGATCACCTCGGGCCGGAACGACGACACCGCGGACTCGATGCCCTTCACGACGTCCGCGGCGTTCTGGTATGCGGCCTCGGCGTGACGGCGCTGGCGGTGCTTGTGGGCGTTGCCGCCCTCGCGGGGCTTGTGCACGGACTCGACCGCGGAGCCCTTGATGGTCTCCTCGTCCAGCTCCCGCGCACCCTCGACGTTCGAGGCGATCACCTGGTAGACGTCGCCGCCGGTCTGGTCGGCGACGACGAGCAGCACCCGCACCGAGCCCGACTGCGAGCGGTAGTACGTCCCGAGCTCGGGCAGCGGGGACCAGGTGGCGGTGTCGCCGCCCCGATCGACACCCTCGACGGCCTCGTCGAACAGCACGCCGTCGCCCGACGCCACGACCACACGGCCGTAGGCGTTCAGGTCACCGGCCTCGGTCGAGGAGAACAGGTCGTCGAGGGCCGCGATCGTCTTGTCGTCGGCGCCCTGGTCCGTGAGCGACTTCGACAGCCCGCGCCAGCGCAGCTCGGTCTGCTTGGCCGCGTTCTCGCCGGGGTTCGTCGCCTCCAGGTAGACCGTCGCGAACGGCCCCTGCCGTTCGAAGAGATCCCTCGTGCGCGACAGGTCCATCCGGTCTTCCTCCTTCTCGCCGCGCCCGCTGGGGTGGACGCGGATGTCGACGTCTTTCGCCGGAGGCGGTACCCAGAAGGCCCGGGAGGTCATGCGTCGGGCGAGGGGTCACCACCCGCGCAGGTCCACCGGCCAGGTGTCGAGCACCTCGTCGCCGCGCACGAGGTGCAGGCGTTCGTGGAGGGCGACCGTCGGGTCGATGTGGGCGGGCACGACGAGCACGCGGTCGCCGACCCGGGCGGGCTCGGTCCCGGGCTCGGACGCGAACGTCACGTGCTCGTCCGAGCAGAACCACACCTGAGCACCGGCGAGCGTCGGGTTCCCGTGGTCCATCCCCAGCGCCTTGAGCCCGACGTCGGCGACGGCGTACGCGGGCCTCTCCGGGCGCGCCGCCGACGTCGAGACCACGGTCCCGAGCACGTGCAGCGCCTGCCGGTACCCGACGCCCGCGGCCGTGTAGGCCGAGTCCATCAGCGCGTACGACCCGGCCTGCATCTCGGTGACCCAGGTGTTCACCGCCGACGTCCCGGTCCCGCCGCCCGACACGACGTCCCCACCGACGTCCGCGTGCGCCGCCAGCAGCCGCGCCATGCACTCCTGCGTCAACCGGGCCCGCTCCGCGACGTCGGGCAGGGCCTGCAGGTGGCCCTCGTAGCCCATGACGCCGCGGACCTCGAGCCCGCTCGCCCGGGCCTTGTCCGCGAGGGCGCCGGCCTCGTCGGGCGGGATCCCGCACCGCGGCAGCCCCACGTCGACGTCGACGAGCACCTCGCGGACCCCACCGGCCGCGGCTGCGGCGACGGTCTCCTCCGAGTCGACCGCGACCGTCACCCGGGCACCGTGGGCCACGAGGGCCCCGAGCCGGCGGGTGTCCAGCACCTCGTTGGCCAGCAGCAGGTCCTGCCCGAGCCCGGCGGCGACCATCCCCTCGACCTCGCGGATCGTCGCGCAGGTGAAGCCGGGGGAGCCGTGCGCGGCCTGCCGGTGGGCCAGCGC
>JAICLN010000148.1 GCA_025925615.1 Actinomycetospora sp.
GCTCTCGCGAGAGCTGCACGACCGTCGCGACGGGTACGCCGAGGCCGCGCGGGCGCACGTGACGCTGCTGCTCGTGCGGCTCGGGAGACTGGGGCGACCGGGGCTGGGCCGGGACGTCCCCGCCGACCTGCGCGACCACGACGAGGCCCTCGTCGCCGGGGTGTTCGACGCACTCGAGGCGCGCTTCCGCGAGCCCATCACGGCCCGCGACGTGGCCGCCGCGGTCGGGCGCTCGCCGGGCCACGTCACCACCGTCGTGCGGCGGCGCACCGGTCGCACCGTCGGGCAGTGGGTCACCGAGCGCCGCCTCCAGGAGGCCCGGCGGCTCCTCGCCTCGACCGACCTGACCGTGTCCGCGATCGCCGGCCGCGTCGGCTACCGGGACCCCGGGTACTTCATCCGGCGGTTCCGCGCCGCGCACGGCCTCGCCCCGCAGGAGTGGCGCCGCGCGGGGTGAGCCGACGTCGCGGATCTGGTGCCGCGCGCGCTCGGCCTGCAGGCTTCGATCCCGTGAGCGACGACCCGCTGCCCGACGAGCGCGGCTACCTGCTCGCCAATCGGCAGCGCGAGGCCGGCACCCGCTTCGGCGCGCTCGCCGACCTCTTCGACGCGTCGACCTTCCGCCACCTCGACCGGCTCGGGGTGGGCCCCGGGTGGCGTTGCTGGGAGGTCGGTGCCGGCGGGCGCAGCGTGCCGGACGGGCTCGCGGAGCGGGTCGGACCCGGGGGCCTCGTCCTGGCCACCGACATCGACACGTCGTGGCTCGACGGCGCGGGCCCGCCGCAGCTCGAGGTCCGGCGCCACGACGTCGGCGCCGACCCGCCGCCGGGCACCGGCTTCGACGTCGTGCACGCCCGCCTGGTGCTGACCCACGTGCCGCAGCGCGACGAGGCGCTGGCGGCGATGGTCCGGGCACTCCGTCCGGGCGGGTGGCTGCTGCTGGAGGAAGCCGATCCCGGGCTGCAACCGCTGCTCTGCCCCGACGAGTACGGCCCCGAGCAGCAGCTCGCGAACCGCCTGCGCCACGGCTTCCGCAGCCTCATGGCCGGCCGCGCCGCCGATCTCGCCTACGGGCGCACGCTGCCCCGTCGGCTCCGTGACCACGGCCTGCTCGACGTGGTCGCCGACGCGTACTTCCCGATCACGTCGCCCGCCGCCACGACGCTCGAGATCGCGACCGTCGCGCAGATCCGCGACCGCCTGGTGTCCGCCGGGATCGCGACCGACGCCGAGATCGACCGGCACCTCGTGAACGTGACCGCCGGACGCGTCCCCGACCTCGCGACCTCACCCATGGTCACGGCCCGGGGACGCGCCGGCGATCCGTGACGGATTCTCCGTGCCGATTCCTCGGCGGATCCCGACCCGCCGCCGATTCGTCCCCGAACCCGGGACCGACCGATATCGGCCGGTTCCCGAGGGACTCAGACGCCGTCCGGTCCGGTGGTGGCCGACGAATCGGCGTCCTCGTCGGAGGTGTCGATGGCGGGGTCCTCCGCGAGGGCGCCCTCCCACGTCGCCGACGAATCGCCGTCCTCGGTCTCGCTCTGTCGTCCCATGGACGTCGGGTCCATCGCGTACCTCCGTGACGCTGGGCGGGCCCGCGGTGCGGCCCGACCGGTGGCCCCGGACCGTGTGGCGCCGGGGGCCGGGGCTGCCCGACCCGCGACGGCGCCACATGGCGACCACGCCGGCACCCGCTAGTTGCGGGCCTCCCACGCGCGGTAGTTGCTGACCAGGTCCTTGCGCAGCATCCCGCGCGGCTTGACCTCGATGCCCTGCTCCACCGCCCAGCCGCGGATCGTCTCCCGCTCGGAGGACGTCAGGCCGTCGCGGCCGCGCGACTGCCCGTTCTCCGACGCCGGAGCCGACGCGGCCTCCGTGGACGGTTCGGGGGCAGCGGCCTCGGGCGCCGACGTCTGCGGTGCCGCCGCTTCGGGCGCCGCGCCGTCGGAAGCGGGCAGGAGCGACGGATCACCCGCCTCGAAGGCCTCGATCACGCGCCCGGGCAGGCGTCCGCGCTCGGCCAGTGTGACGCCGTGCTCGGCGGCCCAGGACCGGATCTGGGCGTTGGTGTTCCGGGATCGCGCCGGGCCGCCACTGTCCGCGGCCGAGGAGGCCGGCCGCGACGCGGGCGGTGCGCTGCGGGAACCTCGCCGACCACCGGTGCGGCGGGCCGACGCGACGTACGGCGCGAGCACCTCGCGCAGCGACTCGGCGTGGGCGGCGGAGAGGTCGATCTCGTACTCGACCTGGTCGAGACCGAAGGAGACGCTCTCCTCGGCGACGCTGCCGTCGACATCGTCGACGAGGGTGACCACGGTTCGTGTTGCCATCGCGGGGCTCTGCTCCGATCGTTCGAGGAGCCGGGATACGCGTTTGTCCGCGCCCGGATCCGGTGAAGCTGTGCGGTCGTTCCCCCTCGGGCGTGATTTGTATCAGAGGGGGCGCCGGCACGCTTCCCCCGTCGCGAGTGGTCAACCGTGGTCCCGCTCACCACGCGTTCCCGACCCGTTCTCGTGACGGCTCCGAAATCAACGGTTCAGGTTCGCCGCGACACGGGAACCACGACCGGGACCACGGCCCGAGACGCTCCAGGAGCTCTGCAGAAGATGTCCTTCCCAGCCCAGGCCGCACCGGATGGTGGCGGCGGGTTCAACGCCCTCCAGTCACTCCAGAACGCCTTCACGACGTTGTTGAATTACGTGCCGAACATCATCGGCGCGCTGCTGGTGCTGGTCATCGGCTACATCATCGCGCGCCTGCTCCGCGCCGGGATCTCGCGTCTGCTCCACCGCGTCCACGTCGACGACAAGCTCACCCACGGCAAGGGCGGCGAGTACGTCGCCCGGTTCTCGCCGAAGGGCCGGCCCTCGCAGCTGGTCGGGCTGGTGGTCCAGTGGGTGCTGCTGGTGTTCGTGATCGTGTCCGCGGTCGGGACGCTGAACATCCCCGCGGTCACCGGGTTCATGAACCTGGTGCTCGCCTATCTCCCGAACGTGATCGCCGCGCTGCTGATCTTCCTGGTCGCCGCCGCGGTGGCGGCCGCGGTCGGTGGGCTGGTGCACCGGACCATGGGTGACACCCCGACCGGGCGGGTGGTGCGCTCGGCCGCGCCGACGCTGGTCATGGCCATCGCGGTGTTCATGATCCTCAACCAGCTGGGCATCGCCGAGACGATCGTCAACGCCACCTACATCGCCCTGATCGGCGCGGTCGCCCTCGGCTCCGCGCTGGCGTTCGGGCTCGGTGGTCGCGACGCCGCCAAGGACCTCATCGACTCGGGCTACCGCAAGGCCCAGAACGAGTCCGACCAGGTCCGCGCCGACCTCGAGGCCGGCCGCCGGCGCGGCGAGGCCGAGGCGCAGCGCGCCCGGACGCAGACCGCGGCCACCCCGCCGTCGGGCACCGCGACCGGCCCGGAGTTCGCCGATCCGGCCGAGCCGACCGTGCAGCTGACGCCGCAGGAGAACGGCCGCCACTGACGGCCACGGCACGCGACGAGGCCGGCAGACCCCCGGGGTCTGCCGGCCTTCGTCATGTCCGGGCCGGCTCGCGACGGAGGCGGTCGATCCCGAGGTCGAGCGCCGCCTCGAGGTGCCGGCTGCTCCCGGTCGAGCGCAGCACCTGGACGCCGCCCTGCACCCCGGCGAGGAGGGCGGCCGCGTGTCGCCCGGCGTCGAGCTCCGCGTCGACGAGACCGTCGGCCTGCATCGCCACGATCCCGCGGCGCAGGTGGCCCTCCCACTGCTCCAGGAGGGTCGCGACCACCTCGGTGGCCCCCGGCGTGGTGGTCACCTGGCCGAGCAGCGACGCGAGCGGGCAGTGCGCCCCCTGGGCCCGGTAGCGCGCGACGACGGCATCCCGCCAGCGTCGCCACGCCGTCCAGGTGGTGAGCGCCCCGAGGTGGGGCTGCTGGTCGTCGAGGACGCGGTCGGCCTCGAACCGGGCGACCGCGAGCAACAGCTCCTCCTTGCCGCCCGGGAAGTAGTGGAAGAGCTGGCCCTTGCTCGTCCCCGTGATCGCGCGGACGTCGTCGAGCGTCAGCGAACCGGGCTCGGCGCTGCGCAGATGGACGGCCGCGCCCTCGACGATCCGCTGCCGCGTCGCGCGGCCCTTGGCGGTGATCCCCACCGAGCCAGCGTAGCCCGCTTCCTGGACTCGTCGGTCCAGAAAATTCTGCCTAGCCTCGCCCTCGTGACTCATCGACTCGAGGGCCGGAGCGCCCTCGTCACCGGTTCCACCAGCAACATCGGGCGCGCGATCGCCACCGCCCTGGCCGCGCAGGGCGCGCACGTGGTCGTCTCCGGGCGCGACGAGGCACGCGGCGCCCGGACCGTCGCCGCGATCCGGGAGGCCGGCGGGGACGCCGACTTCGTCCGGGCCGACCTCGACGGCAGCGCGGCCGCGAGCCGAGCACTGGCCCGCGCGGCCCTCGAGGCCACCGGACGCCTCGACGTCCTGGTGAACAACGCGGGCATCTATCCCGCCGCCACCACGCTCTCCGCCGACGACGACCTCGCCGACCGCATCTGGGCGGTCAACGTCAAGGCGCCGTTCTTCCTGACGCAGGCCGTGGTGCCGGGGATGGTCGAGCGCGGCTCCGGGGTGGTGGTGAACCTCGGCTCGTGGATCGCGCGGCTCGGGGTGCCGGTCGGCTCGTTGTACTCCGCGACCAAGGGGGCCGTGGAGACGCTGACGCGGGCCTGGGCCGCCGAGTTCGGCCCCGCCGGCGTGCGGGTCAACGCCGTCTCGCCCGGCGTGATCCGGCCACCCGAGCTGGACCCGTCGGTCGAGTTCCGGGGCGACGGGCTCATGGTCGGCACGCCCGCCGGACGGTCCGGCTCCCCGGCCGCGATCGCGGACGCCGTCGTGTACCTCGCCTCGGACGAGGCCTGGTTCACCCACGGCACCGTGCTCGACGTGGACGGCGGGCGCACCGGGGCGGCGGTCTCGGCGGTGGGCGCGGTGTGACCCCCGCACCGGACGACGACGAGCCCCGTCCCCCGGGAAGGGGGCGGGGCTCGCGGTTCGTGCGGGCGGTGCTCAGCTGCCGGACGAGGAGGTCGAGCTGCCCTGGCTGCTCGAGGACGTCCCGGTGGAGGACGACCCCGCCGAGGACGACCCGGCCGAGGACGAGGTCCCCGACGTGGAGGTCCCGTCGGTCGAGGTCCCCGACGGCGCGGAGGTGGTGCCCTTCCCGGAGCCGCCCGGTGTCGTCCCGTCCGTGACCGTCGCGGGGACCTTCGCCGGGTCGACCCCGGTCCCGATCGTGGTCGGGTCGTCCGCGATCTTCGTGCCGTCGGGGGCGGTGCGGTCCTCGGCGACCGTGGTCGGGTCCTCGACGTCCTTGGTCAGCTTGTTCGCCTGGTCGCTGACCTTTGCCAGGTCGGCCTGGTCCTTGAGGGCGTTCACCTTCCTGGAGTCCTTCGGCGACGGCAGACCGGCGTCCTTCTCCTTCTCCTGGGCCGCCTTCTCCTTGGCCTCGGCGTCCTTCTGGGCCTTCTCCGCCTCGGCCTTCGCGTCGGCGGCCGCCTGCTTCTTCGTGGCGGCGTCGGCCTTGCTCGCATTCGCGTCGGTCTGGGCGGTGTTGCGCTTGCCGGTCTTGTCCGCGACATCGGTGACGGCGGCCGGCAGGTCCTGGGTCGTGAGCTGGTTGAGCTTCGTCAGGAGGGCCTTCCTGATACTCGCCGGGAGGGGCTGCGCCAGCGATGCCTGGATCGAGTTGATCTGACCCTGGACCTGTCCGAGCTTCTGCTGGGCCTGGGTGAGCGCGGAGTTGGCCTTCGAGAGCTCGAGCGCGTCGGCGGTGGCCTTCGCGTCGGCGGTCCGGGATGCGGCCGCCGTCTCGTTGGCCTTCGTCTGCGCCTTGACCGCGCCGCGGGCCGCGGCGTTCGCGTCCTCCCGGGCCTTCTGGGCGGCGGCGATCTGCGCGGGGGTCGGCCCGACGGGCTTGGGCGCCGGCGTGGTGATCTGTCCGCCACCGTCGGCCGAGCTGAAGACCAGGGCGCCGACGGCGGCCGCGCTCGGCGTGATCGTGACCGCGTCGGAGACCGGGGCCGACGGCGGGGTGAGCGGGTTGCCGTTGAAGCACTTGACGGTCGGCTGGCCGTAGCTGGACACCATCACCGCGGTGCCCTGCGCGAGGACGGCGGGCGCCTCGGTGAAGTGGCCGTCGCGGAAGCCGTGGTCGGTCACGGCCGTGTCGGCACGGAGCACCGCCGGGGAGAGGCTCTTCACGTACGAGGGAATCTCGGCGGGCGCGATGCCCTCGACCTGGGCCCAGGCCTGGGCCTTGGCCGGGTCGGCCTGCAGCTGGGCGACGAGCGCGGCGCCGTCGCAGGCGGGCGGGGTGGTCGCGGCGAAGGTGCCCGGGGCGGTGCCGCTCTGGGCACCGGTCGCGTCGGACCCGGCCACGTCCGGCTGGTCCGTGCCGACGGGGGCCGTGAAGGGCGCGTCGCCGGCGAAGGAGACCGTCTGCACGTCGGCCGAGGCGGTGCCGGAGGTCGCGGCGAACCAGGCGCCGCCACCGAGCACGACGCTCGCGGCGAGGACACCGGCGACGATCTTGCTGCGCAGGGTGTGGTTGGTGCGGGGACCGCGCGACGGTGGGCCGGGCGGGCCGCCGTGGGGCGTCCCGAGGGGGTTCTGGTCCTGGGCCCAGTAGGTCGGGCCGGTCATCGGCCGCGGCGCGAACCCGGGGCCGAAGCGGGGGTCGGTGTAGGTCATGGCTGGTCTCCTGTGTCGATCTGCGGCGAACGGGCTGTTCGCCCGGTGTGGCTGACACGAGAAGACTGCGGTGCTCGTCCGGTTCCGACGATCGTGCGAACCCCCGAGTACCGGGTGCGCGTCCCCCGGACCGACGTCGGGTTCACCCCCACCCCGCGCAGCGGGCGCCGGATCGATCCGGTCCGCCACCGGTCCCCGAGTGCGGTTGTCTGTGGTGTGTCGGGGGCGGAGGTGACGCATGGGGAGCACGTCCTCGACGACGACCGGGTCGGACCGGAGCGCGGGATCGGTCGTGCTGGACTACGTGGCCGCGCAGACGGCCGTGCTGCGACACCAGGACCCCCTCGTCCGGCTCGACCGCGAGGACGCCGTCCACCAGATGCGGGTCGCGGCGCGGCGGCTGCGCAGCGCGCTGCAGACGTTCCGGCGGCTGCTCGACCGCGAGCGCAGCCGCGCCGTGTCCGCCGAGCTCCGGTGGTTCGCGGGCGAGCTCGCCCCCGCGCGTGACACCGAGGTGATGCACGCCCGGCTCGCCGAGCTCCTCGACGACGTTCTCGCCGAACTCCCGGGAACGCTCGTGGCCCCGGGTCTCCGTGCCGACCTGGACGCGGAGTTCGACCGCCGGGCGGCGCACGCGAGGACCCGGGCCCTCGCCGCCCTCGAGAGCGCGCGGTACCGGGCCCTGCTCGTCGCGCTGGACGGCTTCGCGGTGGATCCGCCGTTGCGGGGGCGGGCCCGGCGCGACGCCGGCCACGTCCTGCCCGCCGCCGTGGACCGGGCCCATCACCGCGTCGCCACCGCGATGGCCGCCGCCCTCGACGTCGAACCCGGAGCGCACCGCGACGAGGTCCTGCACGAGGCCCGCAAGGCCGCGAAACGCCTGCGCTACGCCCACGAGGCCGCCCGGCCGGCGCTCGGCGCCCGCGCCCGCCGGGGGGCGAAGCGGATGACGACGGTCCAGGATCTGCTGGGCGTCCACCAGGACTCGGTGGTCATGCGCGCGACGGTGCGCGAGCTCGCCACCGGACGGCGGGACGGCTTCGCGCTCGGCCTGGTGTACGGCGCGGAAGCGGTGCGGGCCCGGGAGGTCGAGTCGGCCTTGCCCGCCGCCTGGGCCCGATCGATGCGGTAGCGCGACCAGCCCGGACCGTCGGCCTCCGCCGGCCGGGCCGCGTGGCCGGGGCGCCCTCGCGAGCGTCGGGCTTCCTTCGCCTCGGCCTCCATCACGTGCCGGCGTCCGCCCACGAGCTCGCTCAGCCCGTTCGCCACGGCGTTTGGGCTCACCGACCGGGGGTGACCCGCGGTCAGTCGTCGGTGACGGGGGTCGGCTGGTGTCGGGCCTCGGCCCGCCGCGTGAGCGTCGTCAGGGCGCGGAACCACCCCGGCTGCGTCGGCAGCGTCCGCCCGGCCGCCGGCGCCCCCGGGTCGGACCCGGGCCCGGGCAGCAGGCGCGCGGCCAGCCCAGAGAGCCGGGTGGTCAGACCGGGCGCGAGGCCGTGCAGGCGGGCGCCGACGACGGCGGCGGGGGTCAGGAAGCGTTCGGCGCGCCCCGCGAGGGTGGCGGCGACGATGACCCGGGCGGCGCGCGGCGCGCTCGTCGAGAGCAGCGGGAGGCTGTCGAGCGCGGCGAACCAGCGGTACTCCCGCTCGCGGTCACCCGCGACGAGGGCCTGGCGCGGTGAGCCGGTCCGCATGAGGCCCGGCATGAGGGTGGTGACGGTGACGCCGTGCGGGGCCAGCTCGGTCCGCAGCGCCTCGGAGAACCCGCGCACCGCGTACTTGGCCGCGGTGTAGGCCAGCAGGTGCGGCGCGGGCACCGCTCCCCCGACGGACCCGACGATGCCGATGCGTCCGCTCCCCGCACGGCGCATGACCTCCGCGGCCCGCAGGACGGGGAAGACGGTCGCCCAGAACACGTCGTCGTGGACCTCGGCGATGTCCTCCACGCGCAGCGCCTCCAGCGGACCGACCTGGATGACGCCGGCGCAGGCCACCAGGACGTCGAGGCCGCCGAGCTCTCTGGCCGCAGCGTCGACGCACGCCTCGGCCTGCGGCCGGGCCGAGAGGTCGGCGGGCAGCGTCACGACTCGCACGCCGGTGGCCTCCAGCTGCGGCCGGGCGTCGTCGAGTTCCTCGGCCGAGCGGGCGACGACGGCGAGGTCGTGCCCCGCACGGCCGAGCTCGGTGGCGACGAGCAGCCCGAGACCGCGGCTTGCGCCCAGGACGAGGGCGCCGGGCCGCGTGGTGGGGGTCATCGGGCCGGATGCACCGTCCCCGCCGTGCACGAAACCCGTCGCGGTTGCCGCCCGTCCCGCCGCGGGTACGCCGCCCTCGACACGGTTGACGTCCCAGCGATCTCGACATGCCTTCGGGAGGCAGCGATGATCGTGCGGGACTGGACCGACCGTGGCGTGCTGAGCGCCGCGGAATGGATGGGACGGGCCGTCGTGCACGCGCTCCTGGACGCCCGCGCGGCGGCGGACCTGCCGCCCGCGGTGGACCCGGACGCCCCCGTCGTCGTGGTCGGCGGCTTCGGTGCCACCGCCCCGGTCATGCACCCCCCTCGCGGACGTGCTCGCCCGGCGCGGGCACCCCGTGACCGTCGTCGCCGAGGGTGGAGGGGCCGGGTGCGCCGGGAGTGCGGCCGGCCAGCTCGCTCACCGGGTCGAGATCCTCGCGCAGGACCACGGGCGCCCCGTGCACCTGGTGGGACACAGCCGGGGGGTCGGTA
>JAICLN010000233.1 GCA_025925615.1 Actinomycetospora sp.
GACGCCGCCGGCGGCGATGTTCGAGCAGGAGCCGTAGCAGACCGCCCGGCCGCCGGCGCCGCCCGCCCCACCGACGGCGCCGCCCGACGGGACGGTGGTGGTGCCGGTGAAGCCGGAGCTGCCGCCGTTGCCGCCGGTGGCCACGTTGGTGCAGGTGCCGAAGCAGTAGGCGGTGCCACCGTTACCCCCGGCCCCGGCGGTCCCGCCGGTGCTCGAGCTGGTCCCGGCGGCGCCGGTGGCGACGTTGGTGCAGGTCCCGATGCAGTAGGCGGTGCCGCCCTGGCCGCCGTTGACCCCGGCGATCCCGATCGCGACGTTGGTGCAGGCGCCCAGGCAGTACTCGGTGTTGGTCGCCGAGTTCGTGTAGGCGATGTAGCCCGTGCCGGTGGACAGCGTGTAGCCCGACCACGACGACGGCGCCCACCCGGCGGGCATCGACCCCGCCGCCGGATAGACCACCTTCCCCGCTCCCGCGCCGCCCGAGGGCGACCCGGACCCGGTCTTCGTGCTGTGGGGGGTCAGGGTGGCGGTCTTCCCGGCGCCGGTGGAATCGGGGGCGCTGGCGGCGTGCACGATCCCGGTGGCGCGCTCGACGACGACCACCGCCGGGGAGAACCCGACCGGGGTCGAGCCCAGCGAGCTCCACGAGCCGTCGGCGCCGCGGGCCAGGGTGGTCACGCTGCCGGCGCGCTGATCAGCGGTCAGCACGTGCCCGGTGACCGGGTCGAACACCGCCGAGACCGGGCCGGCGCCGACCGGGACGCTCTGGATCTGGGAGTAGCCGCCGAGCCCGTCAGGCCGGTAGACGCGCAGCATGTTGGTGGTGGGGTCGGCCTGGAACACCTGCCCCGAGTGCGCGTCGAAGGTGACCGCCCGGGCGAGCAGCGCACTGCCGGCGGGGGACAGCGCGGTTGGGGGTGGCCGAGGCGACCGGTGAGGCCATCCCCAACGGCAGCAGCACCGTCGCGGCGGCGACCAGCCCCAGCCACCACCGTGGCCACCACCCGCGAGCCACCCCGGCTCGACCTGCCGTCGTCGGATTCGATGAGTGCTCGAGCGCCACGCTGCCGCCCTGTGTTCGTCCGTCGCGGACGGCGCCCCGTGCCACCTGTCGGGTGACACCGTCGCGAGACGTTAGAGCACAGACTGTTCGGCTACACCCAAGAGATGGTCAAGCTGCTGGGGTGTTCGGGTGAACATCGTCGGTACTAGCGGCTCGACGGTCACCGAAAGCGACTGAGCTGGTACGAGCCGTGGCGGAAGACCTCGATCTGAGGACGTGGAGCAGTTCCTGGGCCGGCCTCGTCGGCGGTGAGCCGGCCCTCGCCCACCGCCGCGTGCAGGTGCGCGACGACGGCCTCCCGTTCGGCGTCGGAGGCCCGCCACCGGGTCCTCAGCACGCGACGACGGTGAGGGCGAGGCCCCCGGCGGCCGTCTCCTTGTACTTGACCGACATGTCCGCGCCGGTGTCGCGCATCGTCCGGATCGCGGTGTCGAGCGAGACGTGGTGGGCGCCGTCGCCGCGCACGGCCATGCGCGCCGCCGTGATCGCGGTGACCGCGGCGACGGCGTTGCGCTCGATGCAGGGGATCTGCACGAGGCCGCCGACGGGGTCGCAGGTGAGCCCGAGGTGGTGCTCGATGCCGATCTCGGCGGCGTTCTCCACCTGCTCCGGGGTGCCGCCGAGCAGTTCGGCGAACCCGGCCGCGGCCATCGAGCACGCGGAGCCGACCTCGCCCTGACACCCGACCTCCGCCCCGGAGATCGACGCGTTGCGCTTGAACAGCTGCCCGATCGCGCCCGCCGTGAGCAGGAACCGGACCACGTGGTCGTCGGGGTCGTCGTCGAACCCGGGCAGGACGCGGGCGGCGTGGTGCAGCACCGCGGGCACGATCCCGGCGGCGCCGTTGGTGGGCGCGGTGACCACCCTCCCACCGGCCGCGTTCTCCTCGTTGACCGCGAGCGCGTCGAGGGACACCCACTCCAGCGGGTCGGGCGTGCCGGTCTCGAGGTGCCGGCGCAGGGCGGCCGCCCGCCGGCGCACGCGCAGCCCGCCGGGGAGCACGCCGTCGGTCTCCGTCCCGCGCACGATGCACGCGCGCATGACCGCCCACCGGTGGAGCAGGCCCGCCCGGACCTCGGGCCCGTCGCGCCACGCGCGCTCGTTCGCGAGGACCACCCCGCTGATCGGCAGCCCGGTCGCGCGGGCCACGGCGAGCAGCGCGTCGGCGCTCGCGAAGGGGTACGCGACCGGGACCGGGTCGGGGATGGGTGCGCCGATCTCGTCCTCGTCGACGACGAACCCCCCGCCCACGGAGTAGTACTCCCGGCTCGCGAGGGGCCTGCCGTCGTCGGCGAGGGCGTGGAAGCGTAGGCCGTTGCTGTGGAACGCCAGGTGCCGGTCGCGGTGCAGCACCACGTCGTCGTCGATCGAGAAGTCGATCTCGTGCTTGCCGGCGAGGAGCGCGCGCCCGGTCTCCCGGACGCGCTCGAGGGCGGGGCCGGTGGCCGCCGGGTCGACCAGGTGGGGCTCCTCGCCGCAGAGCCCGAGCACGACGGCGGGCACGCTGCCGTGGCCGTGTCCGGTCGCCCCGAGGGACCCGAACAGCTCGCACCGCACCCGGGCGGTGTCGGAGAGCAGCCCGGCATCGGCGAGGCGCGAGACGAAGCGGGAGGCGGCCCGCATCGGTCCGACCGTGTGCGAGCTGGACGGCCCGATCCCGACCGAGAACAGGTCGAGCACCGACAGGGTCATGGGGCACCACCGGGAGCTGTTGGTATATCAGTCGACGACGTTGTGGGTGGCTGATCGATGTCAGCACGCTAGGCTGAGGGGGTGACGGTGCAGCTGCAGGAACCCGCCGCCCCGACGTCGCTCTCCGAGCGCGCGTACGGCGCGATCCAGGACAAGCTGATCATGCTGGAGATCCCGCCGATGTCCCCCGTCGACGAGGTCGCCCTGGTCGAGTCCCTGGAGGTCGGCCGCACGCCCGTGCGCGAGGCGCTCAAGCGCCTCGAGGTCGACCGGCTCGTGGTGTCCTACCCGCGGCGGGGGACCTTCGCGACCGCGGTCGACATCACCGACCTCGCGTACATCTCCGAGATCCGCGTCCAGCTCGAGCCCCTCGCCGCGCGCCGGGCCGCCGAGGGATCGGGTGGGACCACGCTGCGGGCCGGGCTCGCCGAGCTCGCGGACGCCACCGCGACGCTCGACGTGCCGGCCCTCACCCGTGAGGAGCTGATGCGCTGGGACATGCGGGTGCACCGCTCGATCTACCGGGCCGCGGGGAACCCCCACCTCGAGGACACCCTGGTGCGCTACGACAACCTCGCGACCCGCATCTTCTGCCTCTTCCTCGACCGCATGCCGGGCTTCGACCGGCACGTCGGCGAGCACGTCGGGCTGCTGCGCGCGATCGCCGACGGCGACGGCGAGCGGGCGGCGACGCTGGCGCACGAGCACGTCGTCGGGTTCGAGAAGGCGATCCGCGAGGTCGTCTGAACCCGGCCCCCGGCGCGGGGCGGTCGTCACGCCGCCTGCCTCGCCCGGACCAGCTCGGTGCGGCGCAGGCGGCCGAACGCGCGCGGGCTGCCCATCCCGAACACCGCGGTCGTGTTCCCGGACGGGCCCGTGTACCGCGCCGTGAAGCGGTCCGCCGGGTCGCCGTCGACGATCTCGACGTGGTCGTCGGGCCCCGGGTGGCCGGCGAGCTGCAGCGTCCGCCCGTACTGGTCGGACCAGAAGTAGCCCGACGGGCCGAAGGTCACGGTCGTGCGTCCGGCCAGCAGGTTCCGGGCCGCGACGTCGGCCTGCTCGCCGGCGCTGGTCCAGTGCTCGTGGCGGCGCGTGCCGTGTGCGCGGTCGTTCGGGGCGTCCGAGGACCCGGCGCCGTCGTACCGAGCGACGTCGCCGACCGCGACGACCTCCGGCAGGTCGGTCACCATCCCGGCGTCGGTGCGGACCCCGTCGTGCAGCCGGACCCCGGAGCCCTCGAGCCACGCGGTGTTCGGGACGATCCCGACGCCCACCACGACGACGTCGGCGGGCAGCACGGCCCCGTCGTCGAGCTCGACCCCGGTGACGCGGGGACCCGCACCCGTCGTCGTGCGCAGGCGGGCCACCGAGCGGCCGAGGCGCACGTCGGTGCCGTGGTCGGCGTGCAGGGCCGTGGCGCTCCGCGCGAGCCGGTCGCCGAGCACGGGCGCGAGCGGGAGCTCCGCCCCGTCGAGCAGCGTCACGTCGAGACCCAGGGTGCGGCAGGTCGAGGCGACCTCGGCGCCGAGGAACCCGGCGCCGACGACGACCACGCGGGGCCGGGCGCCCAGCGCGGTCCGCAGCGCGACGGCGTCGTCGAGGGTGCGCAGGGCGGGGACCCCCACGACGCCCGCGCCCCCCGGCCGCCGGCGGGCCCGGCCCCCGGTGGCGACGACGACGCCGTCGACGCCGATCTCGTCCCCGTCGGCGAGCCGCAGCCGCCGGGTGTGCGCGTCGAGGTGTTCCACCCGCACCCCGAGGCGGAGCTCGAGGGCGAGATCGGCCTCGTCGTCGGCGTCGAGCAGGGCCAGGTCGGCCTCGCCGAGGGTGCCGGCGAGGAAGCCCTTGGACAGCGGCGGGCGGTCGTAGGGGACGTGGGGGTCGTCGCCGACGAGGACGAGCCGGCCGTCGAAGCCCGCGTCGCGCAGTGAGCGCGCGGCCCGCGTCCCGGCGACGGAGGTCCCGACGACGGCGATGGTCCTCACGCCACACCCCACTGCGCGCTCACCACGACGGCGTCGTCGTGCGCCGGGGCCCCCACCGGGTCCAGGTCGGCCCACACGACGCCGTCGGCCACGAGCGCGGTGTAGGTCCGCACCGGCTTCTTGGCCGGTGGGCCGCTGGGCTCACCGGTGCGCAGCGAGAAGAACGCCTCGTGCAGCGGGCACTCCACCCAGCACCCCTCGAGGTAGCCGTCGGAGAGCGAGGCGCCCTGGTGGCTGCAGGCGTCGTCGATGACGAACACCTCGCCGTCGGTCCGGAACACGGCCACCGGGATCGGCGCGGCGAACCGGACGCCTTCGTCGTCGGGGATCTCGTCGATCGTGCAGAGACGGATCATGTCTCTCTCCAGGAGACGCGTCCGGTGCGGGCGGCCTCGGCGTCGAGCCTCGCAACGGACAGAACTGACAGGGAGTGCACGCGGGGAGACTCGGCGTGCCCGAGAACAACAATGATCCGAGAGCACCGTTGCGCGATACGCACCCCGATGCTCAATGTGCAACGACAACGATGGAAGAGGCGCGTCCTCGTGTCAAGGGTCCGCGGTGGGTTGACTTCGCCGATCGCCAGGCGGTGAGCCTCACGGACACATCGCTTGACAAGGGGATATGTGGTCTCCCATCGTCTGGGTTGCGTATAGAGCGCGCTGTTGCGGATAGCGCAACAGAATGGCTCGACCCCACGAGGAGTGCCCCCGCGATGACCACCAGCGAGCTCTCGGCGGACGCGCTGACCGGGGAGGCGAGGACCGGAGACCTCCCGGCGAGCCTGCGGGAGACCCTGCCGGGCCGCTACTACACGGACCCGGCGATCTTCGCGGCCGAACAGGCCCTCGTCTTCGAGGCGGGGTGGTTCTGCGCGGTGCTCGCGGCGGACATCCCGTCGGCCGGTGACTTCGAGACCGTCGAGGTCGGGCGCGAGAGCGTGATCGTCGCCCGCGGGCGCGACGGGGGCGTGCACGCGTCGCTGAACGTGTGCCGGCACCGCGGAGCGCGGCTGTGCACCCAGGAGAAGGGCTCGGTGCGCCGGTCCTTCCAGTGCCCGTACCACGCCTGGACCTACGGCCTCGACGGCTCGCTGGTGACCGCGCCGAACCTGGCGCACATGCCCGACGTCGACCGCGCGGCGTTCGGCCTGCACCGCGTCGCCGTGCGGGAGTGGCTCGGGTACGTGTGGCTGTGCCTGGCCGACGAGCCGCCGTCGTTCTCCGACACCGTGGTCGCCGACGTGAGCGCTCGGCTCGGCTCGCCCGACGCGATCGTCGGCTACCAGGTGGCCGACCTCGCCCTGGGGCGCCGGATCACCTACGACGTGGCGGCGAACTGGAAGCAGATCGTCGAGAACTTCATGGAGTGCTACCACTGCGGGACGATCCACCCCGAGCTCACCGAGGTGCTGCCGGAGTTCGCGGACGGGCTCGCGGCGCAGTACTTCGTCGGGCACGGCGCGGAGTTCGGGGCCGAGGTGGAGGGCTTCACCGTCGACGGCTCGGCGGGCCTGTCGCGGCTCCCGGGCATCGGCGCCGACCAGGACCGCCGCTACTACGCCATCACCGTCCGCCCGCAGGTCTTCGTCAACCTCGTGCCCGACCACGTGGTGTTCCACCGGATGTTCCCGGTGTCCGCGGAGCGCACGATCGTGCGCTGCGACTGGCTCTACCTGCCCGAGGTCGTCGCCTCCGGGGCCGACCTCGACCGCTCGGTCGAGCTCTTCCACCGCGTCAACCAGCAGGACTTCGACGCCTGTGAGCGCTGCCAGGTCTCCATGGACTCGCGCTCCTACGCCCGCGGCGGCGTCCTCGTGCCCAGCGAGCACCACATCGGCGAGTTCCACGACTGGGTGCGCGAGTGCGTCGGCCGACCCTGATCACCTTCTACTCCAGAGACGAGACCATGACGATCCCCGACGGCCCCGACGCCCTCGAGAACGGTGCGGCGACCCGCGAGCTCGACGAGGCCTTCCGCGTCGCCGACCGGCTCGCGGTGCACGGCTCGACCTGCCTGTGCCCCCGGTGCGCCGGCCGCCTCCCCGGCCTGCTGGCCGAGCTCGCGCACGCCCTGGGCGCGCCCAGCTCGTGAGCCGAGTGGACTCCCACGGCTGTTGGGCCCGCCGTGGA
>JAICLN010000126.1 GCA_025925615.1 Actinomycetospora sp.
CCCCCACGGTGCCGCCACCCCCGGTGTTGCCCCCCGGACCGCCGTCACCACCCCCACCCGCGCCGGGCAGCGTCGGGCCCCCGGGGAGGCCCCCGGGGCCGGTGCCCGCGCCCGGCGTCGTGGTGGTGCCCCCCGCACCCGTCCCACCGGGGACGGGCGCGGTGACGGCGGTCGCGCCGGGGAGCGACGTTCCTGCGAGGGCGCCGCCCGCGGTGGCGACGCCGGCGAGTGCCCCGCCCAGCGCACCGGACGGGAGGCCGAGGGCCTGCGCCGCGCTGGTGCTGTAGGCGATGGTCTGCGGGGTGACGGAGACGATCGGCCCGGCGAGGGGGGAGCCCGGAGCACCCGGTACCGGGGCGACGATCGGGTTGCCGTCGGGCCCGGTCATCGGGATGTTCTCGAGCGGGGGGGTCAGCGGGCCGAAGGCGGCCCCCACCACGCCGGCGAGCGCGGTCCCGCCGACGAGGACCGCGGCCGTCGTCACGCGGGAGGCGGCGACGCCCCGGCGCAGGGACAACGGTGCGGCGTGCCGGCGGACCCGGCCGCCGGAGGTGACGACCGCGCCGCTCGCGGCGAACGGCCCGGTGTCGTCACGGAGCACCAGCTCGGAGACCGCGATGCCGGTGGAGTGCCGCGGTCCCTGGCCACGCTCGTGCGGCGCCGCAGGTAGCGGAGGCAAGATCGGGTCATCGGAGCCGGCCGTGCCCGACAGGCCGGCCCAACCGCTGATCCTGCGCATGCGACCGTCGTCGTGACCGCTCATCGACGCCGAGATGCTCACGTCGCCTCTCCCGAATTGTCAGCCCCCGCCGGACGTCACGCTTCGTGGAGAGTTGTCTACCCGTGAGTTGGGGGGCCGCCCACCCATGGGGTGGCGGCCTGGGCCGATCGACCGCCCCGCGTCGCCGTGCGGACGTTGTCCGACACGACAGGGTGTCACTCGTCCGAACGACCCGGATGCGAAGAAGTGACCGTCGCTCACCGCACGACGACGACCACTCGGCGACGGTGTGGAGCAGAGCGGTGACCGTCCGTCGCCACGATCAGTGGTAGGTACCGCCACACGTCTGGGTCAGACTGCGCTCATCGGGGGACGGGTCACGGCGATCAGACCGACGGCGGGTTCGCGAGACGACGCCGCGCGGCCTGCAGCTGGTTGACGGAGACGAGGCCGATCCCGCCGCCGAGGAGAAGCCCGATCACGTCCGGCGTGATGCCGCCGCTGGTGAACAGCAGGGCGACCAGCGCCCCGAGCGTGAGACCACCGGCCGCGGGCAACCGCCGGCGGGCGTCCCCGGCGAGGTGCGACGCACCAGGCCGCTTCTTGGCCACCGACTGCAACATGAGCAGGTAGCCGCCGTAGCCCAGCGCGCCGAGCAGACCCAGGATCGCGACGATCGCCGCGATGAGGCCGATGACCGTCTCCATCCCCCCAGGATGCCAGCCCGGGCGCGTGGTGGGTGTCTGCTGCGGGCGCGTCGCGGTCAGCGGCTGCCGAGCTTCCCCCGCCCGAGGCGCAGCAGGAGCATCCCGAGCTCACGGCCCTCGGCGCCCAGGTCGCGGAAGCGGGCGAGGACCTGCATCTCGCGGTTGTAGACGATGCGGGGGCCGCCCGCGTTCATCCGCGCGAGCCCGATCCGCTGCGAGATCTCGGAGCGGCGCTTGATCAGGCGCAGGAGCTCGGCGTCGATGGCGTCGATCTCGACCCGCAGGTCCGGGATCTCGTCCGGGGTCGCGGGGGCGAGCGCGGCGGGCTCCGGGGCGGCGGTATCCGCCTCGCCGTCGGTCGCGGCCGGGGTGTCGGTGGAGGTCGGGCTGTCGGTCACGGCGGTGGTCCTCCGAGGGGGTCGGAGCCGTCCGGACCCCGGCACGAGAAAGCCCCGGGGTCCTCGGACTCCGGGGCGGGTGGTGGGCGGCGACTCAGCGCCGGACGACCACGGGCACCGGGAGTCGGTACCCGTGGGAAAATCGCCTGGTCGCCGGCACGTCGGGCAGCGTAGACCCAGACTGGGCCGTACGCCATGACGTGACCGTCCGCGTGCCCGACGTCGAGGGGCACTGCACGCAGGTCCAGGGGCGCCCCGACGAGGCCGGTGTGCCCCTCGCGCGGCTGCGTGCGGCGGTCCGTCCGAGGAGGCCTCGGGCCGTCGGGGGTCGCGGGTAGCGTGGCGAGGCGATGAACAGCACTGACACCGGGTCGGCCCCAGCACCAGGGCCTGCCGCGTCACGGGCCGGCTCGTCACGGCCCAGCGCGGCGGCGGGGCTGGCGGCACGGCTCGCGGGCGCGGCCGGGACCACCGCGCTGCGCCGGACCGGGCCCAGCGGTGTCGAGGCGGCCACGGACCACGCGACGACGGACCCGGCGAACCCGGAGCAGGCCCGTCCGCGGCCCGACCGGCGCCGCGAGCAGGCCGAGGCGTTGCTCGAGGGCATGAACCCGCAGCAGCGGGAAGCGGTGGTGCACTCGGGCTCGCCGCTGCTCATCGTCGCGGGGGCGGGCTCGGGCAAGACCCGGGTGCTCACGCACCGGATCGCCTGGCAGCTCGCGCAGGGCGCGCACCCCGGCCAGATCCTCGCGATCACGTTCACGAACAAGGCCGCCGCCGAGATGCGCGAACGGGTGGGCGCCCTCGTCGGGCGCCGCGCGAACGCGATGTGGGTGTCGACCTTCCACTCCATGTGCGTGCGCATCCTGCGCCGCGAGTACAAGCATGTGGACCTGTCGAGCACGTTCTCGATCTACGACGCGGACGACTCCCGGCGGCTCGTCGCGACGATCACCAAGCAGCTCGACCTCGACCCCAAGCGCTACCCGCCGCGCGGGCTGCTCGGGCAGATCTCGGCGTGGAAGAACGAGCTGACCGACCCGGTCACCGCGACCGAGACCGCGGGCAATGACTACGAGCGGCGCTGCGCCGAGGTCTTCGCGGTGTACCAACAGCGGCTGCAGTCGTCGAACTCGCTGGACTTCGACGACCTCATCGGTCGCACGGTCGATCTGCTCACCCGGTTCCCCGACGTCGCGGAGCACTACCGGCGGCGGTTCCGCCACGTCCTCGTCGACGAGTACCAGGACACCAACCACGCGCAGTACATGCTGGTGCGGGCGTTGTCGTCGGGCTCCGAGGACGGGTCGACCCGGCCCGCCGAGCTGGTCGTGGTGGGCGACGCCGACCAGTCGATCTACGCGTTCCGCGGCGCGACGATCCGCAACATCATCGAGTTCGAGCGCGACTACCCGGACGCGCGCACGATCCTGCTCGAGCAGAACTACCGCTCGACGCAGATGATCCTCACCGCCGCGAACGGGGTGATCGCTCGCAACCCCGACCGCCGGGACAAGCGGCTGTGGACCGACTCCGGCGACGGCGAGAAGATCGTCGGCTACGTCGCGGACAACGAGCACGACGAGGCGGCGTTCGTCGCCGCCGAGATCGACCGGCTCGTCGACGGCGGCGAGGTGCGGTTCGGCGAGGTGGCGGTCTTCTACCGGACCAACGCCCAGTCCCGGGTCTTCGAGGACGTGTTCGTGCGGCTCGGCATGCCGTACAAGATCGTCGGCGGGGTGCGGTTCTACGAGCGCCGCGAGGTCCGCGACGCGATGGCCTACCTCAAGGTGCTCTCGAACCCCGAGGACACCGTGTCGCTGCGGCGGATCCTCAACGTCCCCAAGCGCGGCATCGGTGACCGCGCCGAGGCCGTCGTCGCCGACCACGCCGAGCGCGAGCACGTCACCTTCGCCGCCGCCCTGCGCCGGGCCGCGGCCGGTGAGGTCCACGGCCTGGCGACCCGCTCGCAGCGCAACATCGCCGGCTTCGTCGAGATGATGGACGCGCTGGCCGAGGGCGTGGCGACTGGCGAGGAGGTCGCGGACACCCTCGACGCGGTGCTCGACAAGACCGGCTACCGCTCGGAGCTGGAGCACTCGGAGGACCCGCAGGAACAGTCCCGGCTGGAGAACCTGACGGAGCTCGTCAGCGTCGCCCGGGAGTTCGTCGGGGATGCGCGGGCGAACGCCGCGGTGGCGGAGGCGGCCCAGGCCGACGGATCCGTCGAGGTCCCCGCCGGGGTCGTGGTGGCCGTCGACGACGGGTTGCCCGAGCCCGGCTCGCTCGAGGCCTTCCTCGAGCGGGTGTCCCTGGTCGCCGACGCCGACTCGATCCCCGACGGCGGCGACGGCGTCGTCACGCTCATGACGCTGCACACCGCGAAGGGCCTGGAGTTCCCGGTCGTCTTCCTCACCGGGTGGGAGGACGGCGTGTTCCCGCACCAGCGGGCGCTGGCCGACCCCGCCGAGCTCTCCGAGGAGCGCCGGCTCGCCTACGTCGGCATCACCCGCGCCCAGCAGCGGCTCTACGTCTCCCGGGCGCTGATGCGTTCGGCGTTCGGCCAGCCGCAGGCCAACCCGCCGTCGCGGTTCCTCGACGAGCTGCCCGACGAGGTCGTCGACTGGCGGCGCAGCGGGCCGGAGCGCTCGGCGCCCAGCGCGCCGACGAGCTTCGGCTCGGGGCGATCCTGGGGACGCGACCTCACCGGGGCGCGGTCCCGGCCCTCGCCGATGCGCTCGTCGGGGTCCGGCGGCCCGACGCTGCACCTCGAGGTGGGCGACCGCGTCAGCCACGACAAGTACGGCCTCGGGCTGGTGACCGTGGTCGACGGCTTCGGGTCGAAGGCGACGGCGACGATCGACTTCGGCTCCGCCGGGACCGTGCGCCTCATGCTCATCGGCGGCGTGCCGATGCAGAAGCTCTGATCCCCGCCCGGGAGGGTTTGCCCGGGGGTAGCCCCGGACGGATCGACGACCGGGGAGCGGTGTGGACACGAACGACGACGAGCACGACGACGGGCTGTTCGGACCCGGCTCGGTGACCTGGCGGGTGCACCTCGAGCCCGTGCTCTGGGTGGCCGGGATGCGCGCGCTGCTGCTGCAGTCCCTGCATCCGCGGGTGATGCGCGCGACCTACCAGAACTCCGCGCTGTTCGACCCGAAGAAGGCCTGGCCGCGCTTCCAGCGCACCGTCGAGTTCGTCGGCACCCGCACCTTCGGCAGCACCGCCGAGATCGAGGCCGCCGCGGGCCGCGTCCGGCGGCTGCACTCGAGACTGCGGGGGCACGACCCCGACACCGGCACCGACTTCCGTCTCGACCTGCCCGAGAACCTGCTCTGGGTGCACGCCTGCGAGATCGACTCGTACGTCGACGTCGCCCGCCGCGCGGGGGTCCTGCGCGACGACGAGGCCGACGCCTACGTGGCCGAGAGCGTCCGGGCCGCGCGGGTCGTGGGGCTCGACCCCGTCATGGTGCCGTCGTCGCGGGCCCAGCTGGACGCCTACTTCGACCGGGTGCGGCCTACGCTGCGGCTCACCGACGAGGCCCGGCTCGGGGTCGGCGGGCTGCTGCGCCCCCAGCCGGAGGCGCCCGCGACGGCCGCCGTCGCGCTCTCGACCATCGCCGGCCTCGCTTTCGGCACCCTGCCCCGCTGGGCGCGGCGGCTCTACGGTCTGCCCGGCCTGCCCACCACGGATGCCGCGACGACGGTGGCGCTGCGCCTCACCCGCGGCGCGACGAGCCTGCTGCCCGACCCGCCGATGCCGCCGCGGATCGCCCGCGCGCGCGACCTGGTGCGCAGCGCCTGACCCACCCCGTGGGGCGGGAGCCACGAGCCGTGGAAGCCGGTCGGGACGCCGCGCAGACCAGGTGGGTCGGGCGCAGTGTCCTCGACGGCGCTCAGGGGGGGTCCCTCCCGACCGCGGGTGCTGGTGGACCAGCGTGCGCCGCGGCGTCGGCGCGCAGGACGGCCGGCTCCAGGGCGCGAGCGGCCCGCTCGTGCGCGTCGGCGCAGCGAGGGTGCCGTTCGCTCGGGGAGCGGGTCGGCTAGTCCTTCTCGGCGCCGAGGGAGATGCCGCGCTCGGACAGCCACGGCAGCGGGTTGATCTTGGTGCCGCCCGGAGTCCAGACCTCGAAGTGCAGGTGCGGGCCGGTGGACTCGCCGCGGTTGCCGATCTCGGCGATCTCCTGGCCGGCCTTCACCTTCTGGCCCTCATGCACGTACGACCGGTTGACGTGGCCGTAGACGTTGACGGTGCCGTCGGCGAGCTGGACCCGGACCCACAGTCCGAACCCGCTCGCCGGGCCGGACTCGATGACGGTGCCGTCCGCGACCGAGACGATCGGTGTGCCGATGACGTTCGCGATGTCGACGCCCTTGTGGGAGGTACCCCAGCGGGCGCCGAACCCGGAGGTGAACCGGCCCTGGGCGGGCACGACGAACTTCGGCGCGCGGGCCGCGGCCTCCCGGGCAGTGGCGGCGTCGGCGACCTTGCGGGCCTTCGCGAGCGAGGCGGCGTGCGGCGCGGGCGCCCGGTCGGGGCCGGGCGAGACGGCCATGACTCCGGTCGTGGCGGCGTCGAGCGCGTCCGCGGCGGACACGGCATTGCTGGCGGAGGAGAGCGACAGGTCGGCCTGCGTCTCGCCGGTCGGGGCGTCGAGGCCGGTGGCGAGCGCGTGGCCCGCGGTGGCGATCGCGCCCGCGGCGACGGCGGTGGCGGCGAGGCGCCCGGTCAACGGACCCGGGCTGCGGCGGCGGGGCGAGGGACCGTTCCCGGTCGCGGCGGGGCCGGACGTCCCGGAGCCGGGGCCGGGGTGCAGATCCGCCGGGGCCCGCGTCGGAAGGGCGGGGGCGCGGCCGGAGCCGCCGACGAAGGCGGCGGTGCGGCCGTCGCTCGCGGGACGAGGGGGCGCAGGACGACGCGGCGCGGGGCGGGGTCCGCGCAGTGGCCCGGGCATGCCACCGGGCACACCGGCGAGGGCGGGCGACGCGAAGCCGACGAAGAGGTCGGAGCCACGGGGAGGATCCGGTGCTGCGAAGGGCGGTGTCGGGCGGGGGGAGCTGTGACGCGCCACGACCATCCTCTCGCGAGTCGGGGCGCGGGCCGCTCGGGCTCGGGTGGCGTGGGGAGCGCCGGGAGGATCGTCGGGGTCGATCCGTGAGCCGTTCGTGACCGCACCGTGATGGTGGACTACCGGACCGTGACACGGAACCCCAAGGCCGGGCAAACCCTCGGCCACGTGTTGGTCGATCAGCACGCCATGTGCGCGATCCGGCGCGCCGAGCGGTTGAACGGTCCACGGCACGGGCGGCGGGTCGGTCGGGCTCGTTGATCAGGGGTACGTGGCGCAGGCCGGCGGGCCGCACGCGGTGCCTGGAGTGCCCCTCGCGTGGGAGGGGTGGGTCGGCGGCGGTCGGGCTCGTTGATCAGGGGTACGTGGCGCAGGCCGGCGGGCCGCGTGCGGTGCCTGAAGTGCCCCTCGTGTGGGAAGGGTAGGCGGCGACGGGCGCTGCCGGGACGGCTCAGCCGGCGGCGGCCGGCACGGTCGCGGCGGCGGCGGCCCGCTCGCGGGTCGGCAGGGTCCCGGAGAGGGCGCACGTCACCAGGTGGACGACGTCGGGGTCGATCGTCATCGCCATGTGGCCGACGTGGTCGAGCCGGACGTTCGAGACCTGCAGGTCGGGGTGCTCGAGGCGGGCGTTGCGCTGCGGGATGATCAGCTGGTCCATCCGGCTCCACACCGCGAGGAAGCGGGTACGGCAGCCCGGCGCCGGCTCGGTGAGCTCGCGCAGCAGGTCGGACCCGGGCTGGAGCTGACGGGGCACGACGGTCGGGGGGAGCAGGTGCGCGATCTGCGACCCCAGGTGGGGCGTGCCGAGGGTGACCAGGGTGTCGACGCGGTCGTCGCCGCCGAGGCGCTGCACGTAGTACCGGGCGATGAGTCCGCCGAGCGAGTGGCCGATCACGTGCACCCGGTCGCTCCCGGAGACGGCGCAGAGCCGCTCGACGTGCTCGCCGAGGTCGCGGGCGGCGGCGCGGATGTCGCCGGTGAACGCCGTCATCGGGCTGTAGTTGACCGCCTGCACGGTGCCGTGGCCGCGGCGACGCAGGACCCGGGCGAGGTGCACGACGATCGAGCGGTTGTCGACGATGCCGTGCACGAGCAGCACCGGGGTGGCCGAGCGGTCGAGGTCCGAGACCAGCAGCGAGCGCTCGCCGGGCGGCAGGTGGTCGGTGCGGTGGTGGGCGTGGACGCCGCCGGGCCGCAGGGCCTCGTCGATCAGCCCCCACGGATACACGGTGAGGTGCACGGCCGTGTAGGCGATCTCGACGGCGAGCCCGCGCAGGCCGCGGGGGACGCCCATCGTGCGCGCGAGGTAGGACAGCCCGCCCCACGCGGTGGCCACGATCGAGGCCACCGAGGCGGACGCGGGCTCTCCCGCCTCCGGCTGGGCGGTCGTCGCCGACGTCGGCGACATGACCCCGGTCACGTCCATGGGGTGGACGTTAGGCGACGTTCACCGGCGTGTCGCCCCGAGGGTGTCGGATGACCGATCCAGGGTGGGGTGTCACCTCCGAACGGGTACGTGAATGTCCCTCACGCCGCCTTCCCTACCCTCCGAGAGCATGACGGCTTCACCAGCCGACGCCGGGTCGCGGCTCCCCGGGCCCGCCCCGGCCGGCCCGACGCGACCGGCGGCCGGTGCGGCGGTGGCCGGGCGCACCGCGCGCACGTGGTGGATCGCCGTCGCGCTCGTGGCCGTCGCCACGGCCCTGCGCATCGCCGTCGCGGTCCTCGCGCCGGGCCCGCTCGGTGCCCCGGTCCGCACGGCCGGGGTGCTCGCGCCCCTGCTCGGGCTGATCGCGGCCCTCGCTCCCGGGCTCGCCACGCATCGCGGCCGCCGCCCGCTCGGTGCCGCGTCGCTGTCCGCCCCGGCGGCCCTCGGCGCGCTCGGCGCGGGCGGCCTGCTCGTCGACCTCGTGCTGCTCGTCGACCCGGTGTCCGCGGCGCGGCCGGACGTCCTCCCCGACGGCACCGCGGGGTTGCCGGTGGCGCTCGCCGCCGCGCTCGTCGCCGCCGACGTCGCCCTGCTCGCGGCGGCGGCCGTCGCGACGACGGGGCTCGTGGTGCTCGCCCGCCACGCCGGCGGCGCGGTCTTCGGCGCCCAGCGCGGCTCCGCGCTGGTGCGTCCGGTGGCGGGCGCCCTCGTGGTCGCGGCCGGCCTCGTCGCGGCCCCCTTCACCGTCGCCGGGCGGGGCACCGGCTTCGCACCGCACGCCGTCCTCGACACCCCGCCCCCGGCCGGGGTGGGGACGGCGCTGCTCGCCGTGACCGTCGTCGTCGTCGCGCTCCTGCCCGGGGTCCGCGCCCTCGACGGGACCGCGGCCGTGACCCGCGGGGTCCCGACGGAGGCCGACGAGACCGGGATGCGGGTGCGCCGGGCGGTGCACACCGCGCTCGGCGCCGGGATCGTCGCGGCGGTGGCCCCGGTGCTCGCCGCATCGATCGCCCGCGGGGGCCTCGCGGTCTCGCCCGGCGCCGTCCTCGTGGTCGTCGGCGGGCTCGTCGTCATCGGGGTGCCCGCCCGGACCGCGGTGCTGCGCTCGCGCGCGGCCGGGGTCGCCGCCCTGCTCACCGCTACCGCCGCCCTCTTCGGGACGCTCCTCCCGACGCTGTCCGGCGACACGGACGCCGCGGGCAGCCCCCTGGAGACCGGCACGGGCATCCTGCTGCTGCCGGCCGCGGTCGTGCTCGCCGTCCCGGCCCTCCTCGTCGTCGTCGGGACCCCGCGCATCGTGGTCCGGGCCCGCCCGACGCTGTCGGTGGCCTGGCTGACGGTGCCCTTCGCGGCCGGACCGGCCCTCGACGTCGTGCTCGCGGGGGTCGACGGCGGCTCCACCCCCGCCGCCGTCCTCGACCGGGGGCTGGGTCCGGCCGCGGCGGCGACCGGCGGCGTGGCCGTCGGCACCGGGGGATGGGCCGTCGTGGCTGCGCTCGTGCTCGCGGTGCTGACCGCGGTCCTCGCCGTGGGCGCGGGCTTCGCGGAGCGCCGCGACGTCGCGGGCGGCTGGAGCGGGGCGGGCACCCCGCTGGGCGCGCGCCCGGCCGACGGCACCGACACCGTCGAGCCCGACCCGACGATGCTGCCGCTGGCCGCCGTCGCCGCCGTGCTCGCCGTGCCGGGCTTCGGGGGGCCGCTCGCCCGCGACGCGCTCGCCGCCAACGCGGCGG
>JAICLN010000341.1 GCA_025925615.1 Actinomycetospora sp.
CGACACCTCGTCGGGGGCCGGGACGCGGCCCAGGGGCACCGGTCCGAGCGGCCGCTGCGCCGCGCGTCGGTAGCGACGGACGGCGGCGAGCCGGAAGCGCCGACGGCAGAGCGCGACGGCGTCGCCGTGCGCCGACCCGGCGTCGAGCATCGGGTCGAGGTACAGCGAGCCCTCGACGTGCAGCGGGCCGTCCCCCTCGGGCGGTTCGGTGCCCGCCCAGTTCACCGGTACGAGCCAGCCGGCCGCGTCCAGGACGTCGATCCGGCACGTGCACTCGCTCGCGGGGTCGAGCCCGACCGCGGTGACGGTGCCGCGCGCGTCGAGACAGCCGAACTCGTCCACCGACCAGTGGGGCGGGACAGGCGAGCCGTGGAACGGCCCGGCGTCCCGCAGGACGCCCGCGTAGACCGCGGGTACGACCTCCAGCGTCTCCCCGACGCGGGCACGGGGCAGCGCGCCCTCCGCGAGCAGGTGGGGCAGCAACTGCACCGTCAGCGTGCCCGGCCCGCGCATCGGTGCGCGCCGTCCGGACGCGGGTGCCCGCCGCGCCCGCCGGGACTTCCGGGTCTTCGTCATCGGTCCTCCACGGTGTGGCCCTCGTACCTCGGTCACGGGCTCTGAGGTCCGCGGCGACCGATCGGTTCCGTCTTTTTCCGCGGAGAGCCGGGATCGCCGGTCCGGGCGGGGAAATCCGGGGCATGACCGATTACGGCGCCCACGGCTCGAGCCTGCGTGACCTGCCCCGGCTGCGGCGCACCCGCCGTCGTCGGGCGTCGAGCTGGGACCGCACCGGCGGCAACGACGACCGCACCCACGTCGCGGCCGGGCAGACGGCCACGCTGCTCGACGTGGCCGGCGCCGGCGTCGTCACCCACCTCTGGATGACCGTGGCCACCCCGCGCTCGCTGCGGAACCCGCGGGCGCGTCGCGCCGACCTGCTGCGGCGGCTGGTGCTGCGGATGTGGTGGGACGGCGAGGAGCGCCCGAGCGTGGACGTGCCGGTCGGCGACTTCTTCGGCGTCGGGCACGGCCGCACCACGAACTTCGTCTCCGCGCCGCTGCAGATGAGCCCGCAGGACGGCAAGGCGCTCAACTGCTGGTTCGCCATGCCGTTCGCCCGGGGCGCGCGGATCGAGCTGGTCAACGAGGCCCCGGAGGAGGTCTGGGCCTACTCCTACGTCGACTTCGAGGAGCTCGACGACGTCGGCGACGACATCGGCCGGTTCCACGCGCAGTGGCGCCGGGAGAACCCGACCCGCGGCGCCCGCCCGGGCTGGTCCAACGCCCACTACCAGTTCGCGGGGACGAACCTGACCGGCGACGACAACTACACGATCCTCGAGGCCCGGGGGCACGGGCACTACGTGGGCTGCGTGCTCAGCGTCCGGCCGCGCCGACGCCGGCGGTGGAACTGGTACGGCGAGGGCGACGACATGATCTTCGTCGACCAGGAGCCCGGTGACTGGCCCCCGACGCTGCACGGCACCGGCACCGAGGATTACGTCAACACCGCGTGGTGCCCGACCCAGCCGTACTCGGCGCCCTACCACGGGGTGACGCTGCCGGGCGGCCGGAACTGGCGCGGTCCGGTGTCGGTGTACCGCTTCCACGTCGAGGACCCGGTGGTGTTCGAGCGCTCGATCCGCGTGACCATCGAGCACGGCCACGCCAACCGCCGCAGCGACGACTGGTCCTCGGTCGCCTACTGGTACCAGGCCGAGCCGCACCAGCCGTTCGCCCTGGCCCCGGTGGCCGAGCGCCTGCCCTGAGCGTCCCGCCGCGTAGTACACGGGTAGTACACTTCCTCTCGTGGCCGAGGTCCCCGTACGCGCGCTCAACCAGGACACCTCCGGGGTGCTCGCGCGCGTGAAGGCGGGCGAGCACCTGACGATCACCGAGCGCGGCCGCCCGGTGGCCCGCCTCGTCCCCGCCCTCCCCGCGGGCCTGGCCGACCTCGTCGCCACGGGGCGGGTCGCGCCGCCGACGATCGACGGACCCCTGCCCCGGCCGTCGGGCCCGGTCCGGACCGAGCACGAGGCGGGAGAGCTGCTGCGCGGGTTGCGTGACGAGGAGCGGACGTAGGTGCTCTACCTCGACACGGCGGCCCTGGTGAAGCTGGTGCGCCGCGAGCCGGAGTCGGACGCCCTCGTCGACCGGCTCGCGGAGCGCGCCGGCGAGCCGTGGGTGATCTCGGTGCTCGCCGAGGTGGAACTGGCCCGGGCACTGCGGCGCTCCGAGCCCGACCTGCTCAGCGAGGTCCCTGTCCTGCTGGCTCGCACCTACCGGTGCGAGATCGACGCGACGGTGCGCGCGACCGCGGCCGCGTACGCGGACCCGACGTTGCGGACCCTCGACGCCCTGCACCTCGCGACGGCGCAGGTCGTGGCCGGGAGCGACGAGCTCACCTTCGTCACCTACGACCGCCGGCTGCTCGCCGCGGCGCGCTCCCGGGGTCTCGCCACCGAGGCACCCGGCCTGGCTCCGTGACACCCTCTCGGACCGTGACGGGGCGCTGGGTGTGGGTCGTCGGGCCGGACTGCTATCTCGACGACGCCGGGCACGAGCACCCCAAGCTCGCCCCCGGGGCCCCCGCGATGCGCTGGGCCTGCCACCGCGACACCCGCCGCGGCGACCTCGCCGTCCTGTACCGCTCGCGCCGGGCCAAGGACATCGCCTACCTGTTCCGGGCCACGTCGGACGCCGTGCACGAGGACGTGCCCGACCGGCCGTGGAACTGCGAGGCCGAGGTGCTCGAACGCTTCGGTCACCCCGTCCCGCTGGCCGAACTGCGCGCCGACCCGGTGACGGCGTCGTGGCCCGCCCTGCGCGCGTCGTTCGTGCGCACCGGGGCGCCGGTCCCCGACGACGTCTGGGAGCGGCTCATGGAGATGCGGCGGTGACCGATCGCGTCCGCCTCTCCAAGCGGATGTCGCAGGCCCTGCGCCACGATCCGGCCCGCCTCGGTCTCGAGCTCGACGCCGAGGGCTGGGCCCCGGTCGACTCCCTGGTCCGGGGCCTGGACGCGCCCGGGAACCCCGTGACGCGCGCCGACGTCGAGGACATCGTCCGCCACGGCAGCAAGCAGCGCTACGAGCTCGACGGCGACCGGATCCGGGCCCGCTACGGGCACTCGGTCGAGGGCCGCGTCGAGCTGCCGGTCGCCGACCCGCCGCCGGTGCTCTTCCACGGCACGGCCCCGACGACGGCGGCCCTCGTCGTCGAAGAAGGGCTGCGGCCGATGGGCCGGCAGTTCGTGCACCTGTCCGCGGACGCGGAGACCGCGCGCCGGGTCGGGGCGCGCCACGGCGGGCGTCCGGTCGTCCTCGTCGTCGACACCGCTGCCGCAGCGGTGGCCGGGGTCGTCTTCCGGCACGGCAACGAAGACACCTGGCTCGCCGACGAGGTGCCGGCGCGGTTCCTGCGGCGCGCGGACTGAGGGGCGCGCTCCGGTCCGACACCCGCACTCGGGGTGGGTGCAGCTGGCGCTCGACCCTGGACCTCGACGGGCTCTGAGGCACTCAGCGGTCAGCGCGACGCTGCTGCTCGGCGAGGAAGTGCGCGGTGTCCGCCGTGGCGGCGTAGAGGTCGCGGTAGTGGTGGTGGAACTCGTCGTAGCGCGCGGTGCGCCCGGTGTCGGGCCGCACCGTCTCGACGATCGGGTTCCACGCCCGGACGTCGTCGGCCGCGCCCACCGCGGCGGCGGCGAGGAACGCGTCGCCGAGCGCGGCGCCGGTGGTGTCGGCCGGGACGTCCTGGGCGAGGCCGGTGACGTCGCTGACGATCCGCGTCCACAGCCCGCCGCGGGTGCCGCCGCCGACGGCGACCAGCCGGGGTGACGACGGCCCGTCCGCCTCGGCGAAGACCTCGAG
>JAICLN010000097.1 GCA_025925615.1 Actinomycetospora sp.
CCACGCGTTCGGGGCGACGGTGCTCGTCGCCGACCCGTACACCGACGCCGCGACGACCCGCGGCGACGGCGTCGACCTGGTCGAGCTCGACGACCTGCTCCGACGCTCCTCGGTCGTGTCCCTGCACGCCCGCCTGACCGACGAGACGCGCGGCATCATCGGCGCCCGCGAGCTCGACCTCCTCCCCCACGGCGCGGTGCTCGTCAACTCCGCGCGCGGCGGTCTGCTCGACTACGGCCCCCTGCCCGAGGCGCTGCGCAGCGGGCGCCTCGGTGGGCTCGCCCTCGACGTGTACGACGTGGAGCCACCGCCGGCCGACTGGCCGTTGCACGGCGCGCCGAACGTCGTCGCCACCCCGCACCTCGCGGGCGCGACCCGGCAGACCGCCCAGCGCGCCGCCCGCATCGCCGCGGGCGAGGCCGGCCGCTACCTGCACGGCGAACCACTCGCCCATCCGGCGAACGAGACGGCGCGCCGCGTCGGGACGGCGGGGGTGGCGTCGTGATCATCGGGGTCGACGTCGGCACGTCCATGACGAAGGCCGACGCCTACGACGAGACCGGCCGGACGATCGCGTCCGCCGAGCAGGCCAGCACGCTGCACCAGTACGACGACGGCCGCGTCGAGCAGGATCTCGAGGACGTCCTCGCCTCGGCCGCCGCCGTCATCCGACGGGTCGCCGCCGAGACGGGCCCGGTGCGCGCCCTCGCGCTCACCGGCCAGGGCGACGGCCTCTGGCTGCGCGACGCGGCGGGGTCCGCCACCCGCCCGCCGATCTCCTGGCTCGACGACCGCGCCGCCGACGTCGTCCGCGGCTGGCAGGACGACGGCACCGTCGCCGAGGTCTACCGCCGCACCGGCACCGGCCTCTTCCCCGGCTGTCACGCGCCGCTGCTGAACTCCCTCGCCCGCACCGAGCCGGAGTCGCTCGAGCGGGCCGCCGTCGCCGGGTACTGCGTGGACGCGCTCGTCCAGCGGCTCACCGGCGAGATCACCGTCGACGCCTCGGACGCCTCGCTGCCGTTCCTCGACGTCGCCACCCGCCGCTACGACGAGGACGCGATCGCGGCCTGCGGGGTGTCCGGCGCCCGCCACCTGCTGGCCGATCCGGCCCCGCCCGGGACGGTGTACGCGCTCGACGCCCGTGGCGCGGAGATCACCGGGCTACCGGTGGGGACCCCGGTCAGCGGTGGGCCGTTCGACCTGCCCGCCTGCGCGGTCGGGGCCGGCCTGTCCGCGCCGGGCGACGGCCTGCTCATCATCGGCACGACCCTGGCCTGCGAGGTGTTCACCGACCACGTGGACATCGCCGCGGGAGCGGGCGACCCGGCCGGGATGTGGCTGTGCACGCCCGACCCGACGACGTGGCTGCGGGCCATGCCCGCGATGGTCGGCACGGCGGGCCTGGACTGGCTGCTCGACTTCCTCGGCGTGGGCATCGACGCGCTCGGCGGCCTGCTCGAGGGCACCGCTCCGGGCGCCGGCGGGGTGTCGGCGCTGCCGTTCCTGTCCGCGTCCGGCGAGCGTGCGCCCTTCGTCGACACCCGGGCGCGCGGCCAGATCGAGGGCATCACGCTCTCCACACGCCGCGGCGACGTGGTGCGGGCGGTCTGCGAGGGCATCGCGTACACCGCGAAGCACTGCTTCGAGCGCGCGTCGGCGTCGGCCCCGGCGCTGGGACGGCTGGTCGCGTGCGGCGGGGGATCCCGGTCCGGCCCCTGGGCCCAGATCTTCGCCGACGTGCTCGGCATCCCCCTCGTGGTTCCCGACGATCCCGGGCTCGGCACGCGGGGCGCCGCAGTCACCGCGCTGCGCGCCCTCGGCGACGAGATCGACCCGGCCGCCTGGGCGGCGCGGTCGCGCACCGTCGAGCCCGCCCCGGACACCGCCGACTGCTACGGCGAGGGCTACCTGCGCTACCGCGCCCACGTCGACACCGCGCGCGACTTCTGGGCGCGCCAGGCCGACGGCTTCCGCCGACCGGAGGAGCGGCCGCTCGCTGGTATGCACGCCCCATGACGCGCACCGACGACTGGACCGACACCGGGGCCGACGCCCGGGCCGATGTCGACGCGGCCCGGCACGCCGTCGCCGAGCACGCCCGGCGGCTGGTGGCCGACCACCTCGTCGCCGGGACCGCGGGCAACCTCTCGGTGCGCGTCGGGGACCTCGTCGCGGTGACCCCGTCGGGGGTCGCCTACGACAGCATGACCGGCGCCGACGTCTGTGTGGTCGACCTCGACGGCACGCTCGTCGACGGTGCGCTGAAGCCCACCAGCGAGCTGCCCCTGCACCTGCTCTGCTACCGCCGCCACGACGCCGGCGCGGTCGTCCACACCCACTCCGCGGCCGCCGTCGCGCTCTCGTTGCTGCGCGACGACGTGCCGCTCGTGCACTACCAGACCGCGATCTTCGGCGGCGGTGTCGCGGTGGCCGAGTACGCGCCGTTCGGCACCGACGAGCTCGCGCAGAACGTCTCGACGGCGCTCGCCGGGCGCACCGCCGCCGTGATGCGCCAACACGGCACCGTCGTGCTGGCGGGGTCCCTGCGCTCGGCCTACGACGGGGCCGCCCACCTGGAGTGGCTCTGCGACGTCTGGCTCCGGGCGGCCGCGGTGGGGACGCCCCGGCTGCTCTCCCCCGAGCAGGTCGACGACGTCGCCGAGCGCCTCCGCGGCTACGGCCAGGGCGCCTCGGGCCCGTGAGGGCAACGCCCCGCCGACCGGCCACTGTCCGCGCCCGCCCGGGCACACCCGGCGTCGTGACCAGATCGAGATCCGGTGCACGGGTCATGAAACCGGTCCGGGATGCGATACAGGGGTGTGCGCGGACGACGGTCGGGGTCGTGGTGGCCCGCGCTGACGACGGCGCGTGAGTGCGCCGCTGCGGCGGGTGCGCGATCCGTCGGGAGCCAGCACGTGCTCCTCGCCCTCCTCGGACCCGATGCCGAGGGCATCGCCCGGGTGCTGCGGACCGTGGGCGTCGACCGCCCCGGGGTGCTCGCCGCCCTCCAGGGCATCACCGGCGTCGGCGGGGCCCGCGCCCTCCCGCTGCCCGTCGAGCAGGTGTCCGTCTCACCCCGGGTGGGCGACCTGCTCCGTCGGGCGGCCGGCGACACCCCGGGCGAGATCGACGACCTCGCCGTACTCGGCGAACTCCTCGACGACCGCGGTGAGCCCTCGGTCGCGCAGGCCGTGCTCGCCTCGCTCGGCGCACGCCGCCGGGCGCTGCAGGCCTATCGCGGCCTCCTCGGGGCCCGGATCGGCCAGGCCGACGGGGATCTCGTCCCGGGTTGAGGGTGGTTCTACAGGTGACACGCCAATGGTGCACAACCGAACGGCGAGTGGTGTGCACCTGTGGGATATCGTGCATCTCGGACACTGCACTGGCGTGATCGATCTGGCCTGGGGGGCTGCCATGTCCGAGGACACCGACGACCGGCGCCGGGGCGCACCCGACCCGAGGCAGGCGCCGGGCGCTCGCGCCGCGGTCGATCGCGGCTGCACCTGCTCCGTGCTCGCCAACGCCGCCTACCGGTCCGGCGCGACCGGGGAGCGGCCCTTCGTCGATCCGCAGTGCCCGGTCCACACGGGCGTCTGACGGCCCGCGCTCGAGCACTGCCGCGAAACCGGGTCCGCGAGACCCGGTTCTCGGGGGATGCGTCGGGACCCGACATGATCAACCGGGCCGGGTCGTCGGGCGCGGCCCACGCTGTCGCGGCGACCGGGCCGACCGCATCCCGGATTCCGCTCCGGCGCCCGACGGGCCATCATGATCGGGTGGCCGACGAGTACACGTTCACCGACTCGATCCACGTCGTCGCGGACCCGGGGACGGTGTGGGACGTCGTCTCCGACGTGACGCGCACCGGCGAGTGGAGCCCGATCTGCGCGCGCTGTGAGTGGGACGCCGGCGACGGGCCGCGGGTCGGGGCGCACTTCACCGGCCACAACGTCAAGCCCGACCGTGAGTGGGAGACCCGCAGCGAGGTCGTGGCCGCCGAACCCGGGCGCGTCTTCCGCTGGACGGTCAACGGCGGTCGCGTCTACTGGGGCTTCGAGACGGCTCCCGACGGCGAGGGCACGCGGCTGACCGAGACCTGGGAGTTCCCGCCGGCCGGGCGCGAGTTCTTCCGCGAGAAGTACGGCGACGCCGCCGACACCGAGATCGCGATCCGCGTGGCCGACGCGCGCGCCGGCATCCCGGAGACGCTCGCGGCGATCAAGCGGGTCGTGGAGGGCTGACCGCAGCGGTTCCTCGCCCTCGGGCGGTCCCGCTGCCCGAGGGGGACCGGGCAGCGGGACCTCGCCGGCCCTCCTGGGGGGCAAGAGGCTCCGACGTGCGGGCGATCGTTCCAGGTCCGTCCGGCACCGAACAGACGAACACGCTCTGAATTGTGTCTCAGTTTCCGAGACGTTTCCCGACGACGGGTCGGGAGGCCCCGTCAGGCGATGCGCGGCCGGTACCCGAGGACGCTGGCCGCACCGTCGAGGTAGGCCTCGCGGTGCTCGGCGGGGACCCACGCGGCGGCCTGGTCGACGGTGAGCGGCGCGCGTCCCTCGTCGTCGGTCACCCGGGCGGCTACGGCGTCCTGCTCGCCCCGGGCGCGTGCTTCCTCGACGGTGGTCATGACCCGAGGCTCGTCGCCCTCCGTGCCCGTGTCCAGCAGGTTTCCTGGCACGTCAGGGTGGCGCGTGGTCGCCGACACCTTCGTCCGGAGGCCAACGACGTCGCGGACTGTACGGTCGGTAGGCGAGGCCGTACCGAGGGGGTAGGACGGTGCGACACACGATCGGGGAGGCACCGGGCATGGGGGACGCTCCGGGGCAGGTGCTGCGCACGCGGGTCAGCACCGGGGATCCCGACGAGGCCCGCTGCTACCAGCAGGTGTACGCGCGCTTCCGGGCGGAGCCGACCCCGCGGGAGGGCTTCACCTTCTCCCTCGACAGCACCGCGGCGGGGTCCCTGCGCATCGACTACCTGCGCCACAGCGGCCGCTTCCACGCGGAGGCCGACCCCTCGCCGGCGCTCACGGTGGTCGAGGTCCTCGACGGCGCCATGCGGATATCGACCGACCACACCGAGACCACGGCAAACGTCGTGCTCGCCCCGCACTGGTCGCCGTACACCGTCGAGTGGGAGGGCGTGGACCTCCGAGTCACGACCCTCGACCTCGCCGAGGTCGACCGGGCGGTCTCCGAGGTCGCCGACGTCGAGGGCGGGCACGTGTCCTTCGACGAGCCGACCGCGCTCTCCCCCGCCCGCGCCCGGTTCTGGACCGCGCTCGTCGACCACGTCGACCGCCAGGTGCTCGCGCAGGACGCCCTGCTGGCCTCGCCCCTGGTGCGTCGGGAGTCGCTGCGCCGACTGGTCGCCGGCGCCCTGACCGTGTTCCCCCACGACGCCCACGGTCACGGCCCGGACGGCGCCGACGCCGGCGAGCCGGCCACGGTGCGCCGCGCGGTGGAGTTCATGGACGCCCACGCCCAGGAGGACATCGACATCACGCAGGTCGCGGAGGCCTCCCGGATCGGGGCGCGCGGGCTGCAGATCGCCTTCCGCCGCCATCGGGGTCAGACGCCGTGGGAGTACCTGCGGCGCATCCGGCTGGAGGGCGCCCACCGCGAGCTCCAGGCCGCCGACACCGCCCGGGGCGACACCGTGGCCGCGATCGCCGCGCGCTGGGGGTTCGCGCACCCCGGCCGGTTCTCCGTCGAGTACCGCCACGCCTTCGGCACCCTGCCCAGCGCGACGCTGCGGTGCTGACGCCCCGGACCTAGTCCCAGGTCACGGCGATCTTGCCCCCGGCACCGGCGTCCGCCGTGGCGTAGGCCGCACCGGCCTCCGCGACCGGGAACCGGTCGGTCACCACCGCTGCGGGGTGCAGATCCCACCGGGCGAGGCGGTCGAGCAGCTCGGCCGTGCGCCAGGTCGAGGACACCCAGGACCCGTGCACGGTCGCACGTCGACCTCGCGGACTCCGGGCAGATAGGCAGCACGCACCGTTCCTCCTCCGACCGCCGGAAGCCGTCGCCCGTGGAACCACCACGTGTGCCCGGCTCCGCGCAGGCCCACGGTCGGGCTCCTAGGCTGGCGAGCGTGATCACCCGGGAGGCCCGACCCGACGACTGGCCCGCCGTCTGGCGGTTCCTGTCGATCGTCCTGGCGGCCGGGGACACCTACACGACGCCCCGGGACGTCACCTCCGACGAGGCGAGGGCGGAGTGGCTGGCCCCGCCCCCGAACGACGCCACGGTCGCCGTCACCGAGGACGGGGCGGTCGTCGGGATCGCGAAGGTGCGCCCGAACCTGCCGGGGGCCGGCAGCCACGTCGCGAACGCGAGCTTCGTCGTCGATCCCGAGGTCTCCGCGCGAGGGACCGGGCGGCTGCTCGGCGAGGCCGTGCTGGACCGGGCCCGGGACCTGGGCTACTCGGCGATGCAGTTCAACGCCGTGGTGGAGACGAACACGCGCGCGGTCCGCCTGTGGGAGTCGCTCGGCTTCGCGATCATCGGCACCGTGCCCCGGGCGTTCCGTCATCCCTCGGAGGGCGACGTGGGGCTCCACGTCATGCACCGCGCGCTGTGAGGCACGGCCCGCCGGGGCGGCTTCGCTGGTGAACCGCGCCCGGCCGGGCCTCGTCATTCGCCGTCGGAGCGATCACGCGTAGGCGGTCGTGCCCCGGTACGCCCTTCCCTGCGACCCGCGCCCGACGGTAGGAACCTGCCGTGGTCGACCACCCACACGCGGTCTTCGCCCTCGAGCACGTCACCGTGCGCCGGCCCGACCCCGACGGCGGCGCGGACCGTGCCGTCCTCGACGAGGTCGACATCGAGATCTCCGCTGCGGGCACGACGGTGCTGTGGGGTCCGTCGGGCGCGGGGAAGACGACGCTGCTGCGGCTTCTCAACCGGCTCGACGTGCCCGACTCCGGCGTCGTGCGCTATCGCGGCACGCCGCTGGACGACCTCGACCCCCTCGCGTTGCGCCGTGAGGTCGGCATGGTCTTCCAACGCCCGACGCCGTTCGCCGGCACCGTGCGCGACAACCTGCGCGTCGCCGCCCCCGACGCCGGCGACGAGGCCTTCGGGTCGTTGCTCGAGCGGGTCTCGCTGCCCCGCGAGGTGCTCGGCCGCGACGCCGACACGCTCTCCGGCGGCGAACTGCAGCGGATGTGCCTCGCCCGCACCCTGGCCGTCCGGCCGCAGGTGCTGCTCCTCGACGAACCCACCTCGGCGCTCGACGCCGAGCCCGTCCGCATCTTCGAGCGCACCGTCGCCGACCTCGCGGGCGACGGGCTGACCGTCGTCTGGGTCAGCCATGACGCTCAGCAGGTCGGACGCGTCGCCGACCAGGTCCTCGAGGTCGCCGACGGGCACGTCCATCCCCGCGCCGCCGCCGAGCTGGAGGACGAGCACCCGTGACCGTGAACTGGGCCGGGACGGCCTTCTCGCTCATTCTCGTCGCCGTCGCGGCCGGGCTGTCCCTGTACTGGGGGCTCGGGCTGGAGCGGAGCATCCTCTGGGCCGCGGTCCGTGCCGGGGTCCAGCTCCTGCTCGTGGGCGGGATCCTGGTGCTGCTGCTGCGCCCGCAGACCTCGCTGTGGTGGTCGTGGCTGTGGGTGGTGGCGATGCTCGGCTACGCCGCCTGGACAGCGAAGCAGCGAGCGCCCGGGGTGCCGCGGATCGTCCCGCTGGCCCTCACGGCGTTCGTGGTGGCGACGGCGCTCTCGCTGGTCGTCCTCTTCGGCCTCGGGGTGTTCCCGCTCGGCGCCCGCACCCTCGTCCCCATCGCGGGCCTCATCGTCGGCAACGCGATGACCGCGACGGTGCTCGCCGGCCGCCGGATGGTGGAGGAGTTCACCGACAAGCGCGACGAGATCGAGGCCCGTCTGGCGCTGGGGCAGCCCTCGCGCGAAGCCGCGCAGCCCTACGTGCGCGGGGTGCTCCGCTCGGCGCTCTCCCCGCAGATCGAGACGACGAAGGCGACCGGCCTGGTGTTCCTCCCCGGCGCCATGACCGGCCTCATCCTCGGCGGCGCGGATCCCGTCTCCGCGGTGCTCGTCCAGATCGTCGTCATGTTCCTGGTGCTGGCGGCGGCGTCCACGACGACGACGGTGATGGCGCTCGGGCTCTCGCGCCGGCTGTTCACCCCGGACCACCGCCTCGTGCGGCTGGCGCGGACCGCGACGGGGTGAGCTGCGGCCACGAATCCTTCTGCGCCGTCTTGGAGACGGCGGCGTGCATACCGGTCGGCAACCTGGCTCGTCCGGGCTCGGAAGCCGTGACCGACGGCGCCCCGGCGTGGACCACGGAGCCGGTGCACGTGGTCGATCACGACCCGGCTTCCAGGTGCCGACGAGGCCCGAGACCGTCGAGGAGTCCGTGGTTGGAGACCCGGCTGTCGAGCCGTTCGCGCCGCGACGACCTACCGACCGGTCATGCGCAGGCTGAACGAGGTCCGCGGGTACTCGGTCGGTCCGTCGACGGCGTGCAGCGGCCGGCCGTCCTCCATCCCGGCCAGTCCCGGCCCGCGCAGCAGCACCAGGCTGCCGGCAGCGGCCTCCCACGTCCGCACCGTGGTGCCCTCCCGGTCCGAGCACTGCCGCAACCGGGCCGAGCCCTCCAGGGTGAGGATCGCGACGAGGTAGCGGTGGCGCCGGCCATCGCGGTGGGTCGAGATGCCGCCGCTGCCTGCCGCGTAGCGCTGCACCGCCACCTCGTCCGGCCGCCAGTCGCTGAGCCCGGCGATCTCGTCGCCGTGGGCCTGCACCGCCGCGACCACGGCCCGGTGCAGCGCGTACACCGCGGGCCGGACCCCGATCTCCTCGCCGGTGAACACCCGGTGCTCGCCGTCCTGGCGCACCCCGTAGGGGCCCTCGACGGCCGCCAGGTCGGTGAAGCTCTCGGCGCCCACCTCGTCGAGCACCGCACGCCGGAGCTCGTCCGGGACCACCCCGGGCTCGTGGGCCGCGCCGTCCTGCACGGTCCGGTGCAGCACCGGGCCGAGGTCGCGGGCGAGCCCGATGGCTCCGGTGCCGGTCACGACGTCCAGGTACCCGCCGACCCGAGGCGCAGTGCGGAGACGAGGAAGAAGACGCCGCCCAGGAACGCGTAGCCGGCCAGGACGCTCAGTGAGGCCTGGGGCTCCGTGCCTGCACGGCGAACGCGATGCCGGCCAGGGTGGAGATGCCGCCGCTGACGATCATCGCCCACTGGCCGCCGAGACCGCGGCGTCGCACGGCACGACGAGCTGGACGAGACCGGCGACGAGCGCCCAGACCCCCCACACCCGCAGGACTGCCGGGATGCCGGAGGGGACGGCGGCGGCCAGGCCGACGGTGGCGATCGTGCTGATGTTCCCGACGAGGCCCGGTGTCGACCGGCTCGCCGGGTCGTCCTCGAGCACCGGGCCTGGTACGAGACCACGCTTGCCGGGCTCTTCGCGCAGGTCTTCGACGACTCACCGCGGCGCGGCAGGCCGGAGCACGCCGCCCAGCACTTCGTCATGATGCGCCGCGGGGCCATGGCCGGCGCGCACCTCGACGGCGTCGACACCGTGCGAGCCGGCTTCCTCCGGGGCGTCGAGGGCCTGCTCACCGTCCTCCACTGACGAGGCCCCTCGCGTGATCGACTTCTGTGCGGCGATGTACGCCAGATCCGACCCTCCTGCGATAGGGTATCCGTTGCCTTTCAGGACACATCGGTCCTAGAGTAGGATCTTCCGTGCGATCCTGGAGGCCTGGATGTCCGAGATGGTGGCCGACCTGTTCCTCAGCGTGGACGGCTTCGCGGCCGGCTCCCGCTCCCCCGGCTACTTCGGGTACGGCGGTCCGGAGCTCGAGCGCTGGATCCAGGACGAGATGGAACGCGGATACCTGAGCGTGATGGGCCGGCGGACCTACGAGCTCCTGTCCTCCCTCCCCGAGGAGGCCCGCGACGAGAGCTGGGAGCGCATGGCGCACGCCCCGACCGTCGTGTTCTCGCGGACCCTGAACGACGTCTCCTGGCCGGGCGCGACCCTCAACCGCAACGACGTCGTCGACGAAGTCCCTGCCCTGAAGGCCCGCAGCGCGGGGGACGTCCGCACGATCGGCAGCCTGTCGTTGGCGCGCCGGCTCCTCGTCGCCGGCCGGCTCGACCGGCTCCGGCTCATGGTGTTCCCGCTGATCGTCGGGGAGACCGGGCGCGAGCCCTTCTTCGCGCAGCTCGGCGACGTCGCGCTCGAACTGGTGTCCGAGACGGTGCTCGACGGCCGCGTCGTCCTCCTGGACTACCGGCCGGCCGGCGCACCGCCCTACGCGAGCTGACCCGGGCGGGGCGGCCGCCGCGGTGGTTGGATCGGTGCGGTGACAGATGCGCGGGTCATCCGATGAAGGCGTTCCGGTTCGGCGTGGTGGCCGCGGCCCAGGAGGGCGGCGCGAAGTGGCGGGAGACCGCCCGCCGCGCCGAGGAGCTCGGCTACTCGACGTTGCTCTCCCCCGACAACCTCTACCTGCCGACCCCGACGGCGGCGCTCGCGACGGCCGCTGCGGTCACCACCCGGCTGCGGGTCGGCTCGTTCGTACTGGCCAGCCCGCTGCGGACGGCGCGGGCAGCGGCCTGGGAGGCGCACAGCCTCACGACGATGACCGAGGGCCGGTTCGAGCTCGGCCTCGGCACCGGCCTGCCGGCGATGCGGCAGCAGGCCGAGGAGCTGGGCCTGCCCTACGGCAACGGCCAGGCCCGGCTCGACTCCATCTCCGAGACGATCGACCACGTCCGGCGGCTCGACGGTGAGGCCCACACGCCGGTGATGCTCGCCGCGGGCGGCCCGAAGGCGCGCCGGCTCGCCGCCGCGAAGGCCGACATCGTGACCCTCGCCGGCGGCGTCCTGACCGCCCGCGACGAGTTCGCCGCCCACGCCGAGGAGATCCGGTCGGCCGCGGACGGCCGGGACATCGAGCTGGGGATCAACATCTTCGTCGTCGGCGACCACGTCCCGGAATGGATCCGCGGCTTCATCGGCGTCGACGCGCAGACGCTCATCGAGAGCGACTCGCTGACCATCCTGCGCGGCAGCGTCGACGACATGGCCGCCGAGCTCGAACGCCGTCGCAGCGAGCTGGGCGTCTCCTACGTCAGCGTCAACAGCGCCTTCATGGAGGAGTTCGCCCCGCTGGTGGCGCGGCTGTCCGGGACGTGACGCCGACGGCTGTCACGACCGACCTCGCTGCGGACGTGCCCGACATCCGGGGGTGATGATGTCGTCGAGCGGGCATCACAGATGATGACCTCGAAGCAGTCGTCGGAGTTCCGTCCTCGGCTGCG
>JAICLN010000071.1 GCA_025925615.1 Actinomycetospora sp.
GCTGCGGCTCGTCCGGGACCACGGCGTCACCCACGTCATCGGCGGGGACGACCTGTTCGGCCGGCTCGAGGACGCCTGGGAGGCCGACCCCCGGCCGCTGCCCGCCTGGCGCCACGGCGCGGTCGCCGACTTCGCCGGGCGGTCGCGGGAGGTCGCGCACTGGGCGCAGGAGCGGTTCGGGGTGCCCGTGTGCGGGGTGTACGGCTCGTCGGAGGGCTTCGCCCTGGCCGCGGTGCAGGACGCCGACCTCGACGTCGACCTCCGCATCCGCGGCGGCGGCCGCCCGGTGTCGGAGGACATCGAGGTGCGGGTGGTCGACCCCGAGACCGGCGCCGACCGGCCCGTCGGCGAGACCGGGGAGCTCTGGTTCCGCGGGCCGCACGTGATGACCGGCTACTTCGGCGACGCGGACGCGACGGCCGCCGCGATCACCCCCGAGGGCTGGCTGCGCAGCTCGGACCTCGGCCACCTCGATCCCGACAACGGCGGGTACGTCTACTCGTGCCGCGCCGGGGACGCGCTGCGCCTCCGGGGCTTCCTCGTGCAGCCCGCCGAGATCGAGGCCTTCCTCCTCGAGCACGAGGCCGTCGCCATGGCGAAGGTCGTCGGGGCCCGCGACGCGCACGGCGCTGACGTCGCGGTCGCCTTCGTGGTGCCCGCGCCGGACGCGGCGTGCACCGAGGACGCCCTTCTCGCGCACTGCCGCGCGCACCTGGCCGGGTTCAAGGTGCCCACCCGGATCGAGGTGCTCGACGAGCTGCCCATGACAGCCGGCACCAACGGGCCGAAGGTGCGCACCCCCGTGCTGCGGGAGCGCGCGGCGACACTGGTCGAAACCGATGCCTGACCTGTGCCCGGTCCGCGACGATCGCGTCGACGTCCTCTCGGCGTCAGCGACGGCGGCCGTGGGGGCGGAGCACCGGTCAGGGGTCGATGGACACCAGCCACGGCATGTTGTCGGGTTCCTTCCGCCCGGGCAGGTAGGCGTTCAACACCGGCGGAACCCAGATCCGCCACGGCAGGTCGAGCTCGGTCGAGAGCCGGTTTAGAAGGGCCGCCCCGGCCGCTCCCGGGCGGAGCCGCACGTGCACCGGCCCCACGCCGACGTAGCGCACAGTCGCCTCGTCGGCGCCCGGCGAGGCGAGACGCACGCGGGCCGCTTGGACGAGCTCCGGCAGTTCCCCGCGGAAGTGGTCGATCGCGTCGAAGGTCACCGAGGTCGCGGAGCGACCGGTAGCGTGCTCGCAGAAGGTGTCGAGACGCGCTTGGAGCGAGTCCGAGACGAAGATGGTTCGCGGCTCGATCTCGCCTCCCCCGCGCTCCTCACGCACGGCACCCGGTCCGCTGCTCACCCGCTCGCCTCCTCCCGACCAGCACGTCCAGGATCGTCGCACAGGCGGTGGACGGCAGACGGCGAGCGCCGTCGTCGACGGTCGTCAAGACCCACCGTTCAGCTCCGCGTCGAGACCGACCGTGCGCATCGAGGCCCAGCTGTCGTCGACGTGGTGGGCGAGCAGCACGAGGTCGCGCAGCGCGCCGGTGCGGTCGCGGACGTGGTCGCGCAGCAACGCCTCGCCGGTGAACCCGAGCCCGGTGAACATGGCCAACAGCGCTTCCTGGTCGGCCACCACCTCGACCTGCACCTTGGTCAGGCCTCGTCCCACGGCGTCGCGCAGGGCGTGGCGAGCGAGCGTCCGACCCAGACCGGCGCCGCGATGACCCGGGTGCACGACGAGGCGGATCTCGCCGACGTGGTCGGACCAACCGCGCAGCGGGAGCACCGCGAGGAAGCCGACCATCCGCTGGTCCTCGTCGAGGGCGAGCCATTGACGCTGTGGGTCCAGCCACGCGCGGATGGCCTCGACGCTGTCGGCGTCCTCCTTGACGAAGGTCCGGTCCCCCTCGGGGAGGTCCGCGAAGAAGCGCGCCAGGGCCTCGACGTAGGCCTCGTCGATCGGGACGATCCGTGTGGTCACCGGGCATCTCCGATCGGCTCGCTGCGTCGGCGCAGGAAGTCGATGATCGTGGGGATCGTCGTGCGCGCCGCCGTCCTGCCCACCACCAACCCGATATGGCCCGCGTCGAGGCGCAGCTCGTGGCGGTCGGACGAGCCGACGAGATCGATCAGCGGGCCGGCGGCGTCCTCGGGGACGATGTGGTCCCGGCAGGCCAGGACGGTCAGGAACGGCACGGTGATGTCGCGCAGGTGCACGCGGTCGCCGCCGACGACGAGCCGGTCGGTGAGCAGGCCGTTGTCCCGCACGAGCATGTCGACGGTCTGCCGGGCCGCGGCGCCCGGGAACGGGATGTGGTCGTCGGACCAGCTGGTCATGGCCTGGTAGGCGGCCACGTACTCGTCGCTCCAGAGCTGGTCCCACAGCGTGACGTAGCGACTGACCTCCGCAGTGGGGCGCAGCGTCCGGAAGCTCTGCAGCACCACGTCCGGCGGCACGTTGCCGTCGTCGTCGAGGACGTCGTCGAGCTCGAGCCCGCCGCTGGTGAAGAGCGCGGACGTCGGGCCCATCGCCGCGAAGTCGACCGGCGTGGCCATCACCGACAGGCTCCGCAACGGCGAGCGTGGGTGGTGGGCCCCATGGAGCAGGGCGAGGATCCCGCCGAAGCAGTATCCGAGCAGGCTGACCTCGTCCGCACCCGACCGCCGCCGGACCTCCGCGATCCCCGCCGGCAGGAAGTCGTCGACGTAGTCCTCGAGCAGGTTGGCCGCGTCGCGCTCGTCCGGCTCGCCCCAGTCGAGCAGATAGACGTCGAACCCGGCCTCGAGCAATTGCTCGACGAAGCTGTTGCCGGGGGTCAGGTCGAGGATGTAGCTGCGACTGATGAGGCTGAACACGATGAGCAGCGGCGGGCCGACCCGCACCCGGTCGCTGCGGTAGTGCCACAGCTCGCAGCGCCCCCGGCGCCAGACGACGTCCTTCGGCGCCTGCCCCACCCGGACCCGCCCGACACCGGTGGCGAGCCGGATCCCGTTACGGGCCCTCAGGCTGTTGCGCTCGACGTCCCGACGGATGCGGTCCAGGACGGTCGACGACGTCCCGCTCGGTCCGCTCACCGGCGGCCTCCTCGACGGATCGGTCACGGAGTCGTTCCTGCTCGAGGCGCAGCGTCAGCCGCCGCACCTCGCGGTCGAGCGCACCGACCTGCGAGTGCAGCCGCGCGAGATCCGACCCGGCCGGCAGGTTGACCACGTGCCACGCGGCGGCGCTCGCCTCGGTGAAGCCGTGGCGGACCAGGGAGCGGGCCCACGTCAGCGTCGCGGTGACCCGGGCGTACCCCTCGGTGCGCACCAGGGCCTCGAGCGGCGGGGCGACGGCGCCCTCCGCGCTGTCGAAGGCTCGCCGCCACCACGCACGCTGGTCGGCCATCGCTCGATCGTGGCACGACGCCGGCGCCACCGCGTGCCGAGCGGCACCCCGGCGGCGTTCCACCGGAGGGCGTGTCCGGCGACACCCCAGCGGGCAACCGCGCCCAGCGATCGAGGAGGTCGACGATGACGAATCTCGCCACGGCACTGGTCGATGCCGCCGACCGGTACGGCGACCGGCCGGCCCTGCGGCTCGACGAGCACGTGCTCACCTACGCCGAGTTCCTCGACGCGGCTCGTGCCGTCGCGGGCGCGTTGCGCGCCCGTGGTCTCGAGCCCGGTGCGCGGGTGGGTCTGGTGTTCCCCAACGTGCCCGCGTTCCCGGTGGCGTTCCACGGGGCGCTGATGGCGGGCTGTGCGGTAGTGCCCATGAATCCCCTGCTCAAGGCGCGGGAGATCGAGTACTACCTGCAGGACTCGACGATGTCGCTGGTGCTCGCGTGGGACCAGGCGGCGGACGCGGCACGGGAGGCGGGCGCGAACCGGGACACCGAGGTGTGGGCCATGCCGGCCACCGGCCCCACAGCCGATCAGCTCGGGAGCGGCGAGCCGGTGGACGGGCCCGAGGAGCGCGCCGACGACGACACCGCGGTCGTGCTCTACACCTCCGGCACCACCGGCTCGCCCAAGGGCGCCGAGCTCACCCACGCGAACCTGCTCACCAACGCGCGCACCTCGGCCCGCACGCTGATGGAGATCACTCCCGACGACGTCGTGATGGGCTGCCTGCCGCTCTTCCACGTCTTCGGGCTGACCTGCGGACTCAACGCCTCGGTGCTGTCCGGCTCCTGCCTGACGCTGCTCCCCCGCTTCGACGGAGCGAAGGCGCTGGGGATGATCGGCCGCGACCGCGTGACGGTGTTCGAGGGCGTCCCGACCATGTACTCGGCGATGCTGCACGTGCCCGACCGCGAGAGCTACGACGTGTCGTCGCTGCGGTCCTGCGTCTCGGGCGGGTCGGCGATGCCGGTCGAGGTCCTGCGCAACTTCGAGGACGCGTTCGGGTGCATCGTGCTGGAGGGCTACGGGCTCTCGGAGACCTCGCCGGTCGCCTCGTTCAACCACCCGCACGCCGAGCGCAAGCCCGGCTCGATCGGGACGCCGGTGGCCGGGATGGAGATGCGCCTGGTCGACGACCAGGGCGAGGAGGTGTCCGACGACGCGGTCGGGGAGATCGCCATCCGGGGCGAGGGACTGATGAAGGGCTACTGGGATCGCCCCGAGGCCACGGCCGACTCGATCCCCGACGGCTGGTTCCGCACCGGTGACCTGGCCCGCCGCGACGACGACGGCTACTACTTCATCGTCGACCGCAAGAAGGAGATGATCATCCGGGGCGGCTACAACGTCTACCCCCGCGAGATCGAGGAGGCCCTCTACGAGCACCCGGCGGTGGCCGAGGTCGCCGTCGTGGGCATCCCGCACGCGGAGCTCGGCGAGGAGGTCGGGGCCGCGGTCGCGTTCCGGGCCGGCGAGTCGGCCACCGTCGACGAGCTCCGCGAGTTCGCGAAGGCCCGGGTGGCCGCCTACAAGTACCCGCGGCACCTCTGGGTCCTCGCCGAGCTGCCCAAGGGGCCGACCGGCAAGATCCTTCGCCGGTCCGTCGAAGTGCCCGATGAGGTCAGCACCGGCGGGGGCTGACGCGTCCCCGGCGCGGAGACGACGTGCACCGCCCCACCTTCCGTACGGCGACGGCTTGTTCTAATCTCGATTAAACATCGCGCCGGCGAGGAGGACGCCCATGACGAGCCCGGAGCACCGGTTCGACGCGCTCGTGATCGGCGCCGGGGCGGGCGGCCTGTTCGCGGCCGCGCGCCTGTCGCACCAGGGCTACCGCACGCTCGTCGTCGAGCGCCTCGACCGCGTCGGGGGCCGCGCCTCGAGCGAGGACATCGACGGCTTCACGGTCAACAACGGGGCGATCGTCATCGAGGTCGGCGGGATCACCGAGGAGACCTTCGCCGAGGTCGGGGCCCGCTTCGACGTCCGCCGCCCGAAGCCGCCGCTGCTCTACCGGATCGGCGGCAAGGACGTCGACGTCACCGGCGGCGGGTGGGGCTTCCTGCTCTCGAAGCTCACCCGGCAGGGCGCGAAGCTGCTCGACGGCCTGGGCGCCGCCCGGACCGACGAGGGCATGCCCACCGGGTCGCTGTCCACGGCCGACTGGATCCGGCGCTACACGAGCAACGAGAACGTCCACGGGATCTTCCGCAACATGTGCGGCTCGGTGTTCGCGGTCAGCTCCGAGGAGCTCCCCGCCCAGGTGTTCCTCACCTACTTCACGCGGCGCAGCGCGTTCAAGAAGTTCGGGTTCTGCCCCGAGGGGACCGTCGGGATCTGGCGCGCGCTCGCCGACGTCGTCGTCGGGAACGGCGGCGAGGTGTGGCTCGACAGCGAGGTCACGGCGCTGGGTCTCGACGAGGAGGGCGTCGTCGCCGGCGCTCTCGTCGCCCGCCCGGGCGCGCAGGTGGAGGTCGGCTGCCGGATGGCGGTCAGCGACGTCGGACCCGCCGCCACCGCCGACCTCGTCGGCCGCGAGCGCCTCGCCGCCGAGTACGTGGGAGGAGTCGACACCACGCCGTGCTCGATGATCGTCGTGAACTTCGCCAGCCGGGAGCCGCTGGTCGAGGCGCCGGGTCTGCTCAGCTTCGCGCGGACCCGGCGCATGGCCTACGTCGCGAACTTCACCGCCACCTGCCCCGAGACCGCGCCCGAGGGGTGGCACCTCTACAACGGGACGTCGGTCCCGCAGCCCGCCACCGGCCCGTTCGACGAGGCCGCCGAGACCGCGCTGCTCCACGAGGACCTGCACGAGCAGATCCCCGGCTTCGCCGACGCGCGGATCCTGTCGACCTCCGTGTGGCGCGACGGCTGGCCGCCGCAGCGGGCGGTCGCCGGCTTCGACGTCACCCACACCACGCCGGTGCGCAACCTCTGGAACGTCGGCGACGCGGTGAAGCAGTACGCCAACGGCGGCACCACCGCGTGCGCCGAGACCGCGAAGCTCGTCGTGGACGAGATCGCGGCCCGCTACCCGGTCGCCGTGCGGGGGTAAAGCCCGGCCTCAGCCCACCACGACCGCGCGCTCGGCCACCATGCGGGCGAGGCGGAACTTCTGGACCTTGCCGGTCGGCGTGGCGGGCAGCTCCTCGGCGGCGAGGAACACGACGCGGCGCGGCACCTTGAACCGGGCGAGCTGCTCCTTGCACAGCGCGATCAGTTCGTCGGCCTCGACCTCGACGCCCGGCTTCCGGACGATGCACGCGACGCCGATCTCGCCCCAGCGGTCGTCGGCGACCCCCACGGCGTAGGCCTGGCTGACGCCGGGGTGGCGCGACAGGACCTCCTCGACCTCCTTGGGCATCACCAGCTCGCCGCCGGACTTGTAGAGCTCTTTGCTGCGGCCGGTGAGGACGAGGTAGCGGTCCGGCCGGGCGATGCCGAGGTCCCCGGACCGCACCCAGCCCTCGTCGGACAGGGCCAGCACCGTCTCCTCGGGCTTGCCCCAGAAACCGAGCATGTTCGTCGGGCCGCGGGCGGCGAGCTCGCCCTCCTCGCCGTCGGGCAGCGGGTCACCGGTCAGGAGGTCGAGCGTGCGGAACTCGGTGAGGTCGCCGTCGCGCTCCGGGATGCCGGCCGACCCCGCCATCTTGACCCGCCCGACCGTCGTCGCCATGACGTCGAGGGGGTCCTCGGGCAGCGAGAGGGTCATCGCGCCGCCCTGTTCGGTCATGCCGTAGCCGGTGACGATCTCGTCGACGCCGAGGCCGTCGCGGACCTTCTCCCACAGCCAGACCGGGGCCGGGGCCGCGCCGGAGAGGATCGCGCGCAGGCTCGACAGGTCCCGGTGCGCGAGGTCGGGGTGCTCGAGCAGGGCCACGGTCATCGTCGGGACGCAGAGGATGTCGGTGGCCCGGTGGCGCTCGATGCCCGCGAGGTAGCGGCCGGGGTCGAACGCGGTCTGCGGGATGATCGCGCCGCCGACCATGATCGCGGCCATGAGGCCCTCGACGTAGCCGAACATGTGATAGCAGGGCAGCGAGAACAGGATCCGGCGGCCGTCCTCCATCGCGCGGGTCAGCGCGGACGCGTATCCGGTGCGCTGGCTGGCGTCGTGGGTGATGAGCACGCCCTTGGGCGAGCCGGTGGTGCCCGACGTGTAGAGGATGTCGGCGACGTCGGCCGGCCCGGCGCCGCCGCCGTCGGCGGTGCCCGCGGTCCCCAGCGCCTCGAGGTCGGCGACCGATCGGACGCCGTCGCGCGCCCGGCCATCGGTGGAGAGGACGACCACCTCACGCAGCTCCGGCAGCGCGGTCTGCTCGCCGCGGTCCCAGCCCGGGGCGATCTCGTCGAGCATCCCGAGGTGGTCGAGGCCCAGGAACCCGGTCATCGTGACCAGCACCTGGCAGGCCGACTGCTCGAGGACGTAGCGCAGCTCCTCGGTGCGGTAGAGGTAGTTGAACGGCACGGCGACGGCCCCGGCGCGCGATACGGCGAACTTCAGCGGGACGAACTCGGGGTAGTTGGCCATGACGATCCCGACCCGGTCCCCGGGCCGGACCCCGAGGGCGACGAGACCGTCCGCGAGCCGGCGGGACCAGGCGTCGGTCTCGGCGTAGGACACCGTCCGGTGGTCGGTGATCACGAAGGGCCGGTCCGCGAACTCGTCCGCGCAGTGCGCGAGCCGCTCGTGCAGCGTCATCGGCGACCAGACGGCGAACCGCCGGCGCAGGGCGTCGCGGCGCTCCTCGAGGCTCTCGGTCATCTCGGCACCCACTCCGTCTCTTTTAATCCGGAGAAGAATATCGGCGAGCCGTAGGTCGGACCACGTCCAGATCCGTCACGGGCGATGACGCATCGTGAGCGCGTCAGCCGCGGCGCACCGCACGCACGAGGCGTTCGGCGGCGCCGTCGGCGAGGTGCTCCACGACGACGTCGATCTCCATCGCGAGCCCGTGGGCGAGCGGGAGGCGCAGGCCCTCGTGGACGAGGCGCTTGGTGCGGGCGGTGGCCTTCGGGTCCCGGCTCGCCAGCCGCGCGACGGTGGCCTCGACCAGCGCCTCGAACTCCTCGGCGGGCGCTGACCGGTACGCCAGCCCCCACGCCACGGCCTCCCGGCCGTCGAGCCGGTCGCCGAGCAGCATGTGCGACAACGCCCGTTGCGGACCCACGAGCCGAGGGAGCCGTTGCGACCCGCCGCCGCCGGGGACCTGCCCGACGGCGCCGTGGTTGTCGGCGATCACCGCGTCGTCGCGCACCAGCACCACGTCGCTGGCCTGCATGAACTCGAAGCCGCCCGCCATCGCGTAGCCCTCGACCACCGAGACGACGGGCACCGGCAGCGTCGCGACGACCGAGCACGCGCGGCCGAACCGTTCGAAGAGGACCCGCAGGGCCCCCGGGCCGTCGGCGGCGAGCCGGGCGACCTCGTCGACGTCACCGCCGGCCGAGAACGTGCCGCCCGCGCCCCGGACGACGATCACCGCGACCTCCGGGGCGAGGGCGATCAGCGCGTCGTGCAGGCCGTCGGCCAGCGCGATCGTCACGGCGTTGCGGGCCGCCGGCCGGTTCAGCGTCACGTACCCGACGCGGCCCTCGACGCGGGAGAGGACCGACGGTTCCTCGACGTTCGTCATGCCGACCTCCTCGTGTTCTAATCTGGATTAGAACACAGCGCCGAGGAGTGCCGATGCCCGACGAGTCCGACCGCGAAGAGCTCGCACGCTCGCTCTACGCCGCGCTCGCCGCCGGCGACGCCGCCACCCTCGGCGGCCTGCTGCACCCCGACTTCGTCGGCGAGACCACCGAGGGGCTCCCGCTCGGCCTCGGCGGCCGGCACGACGGCCCCGAGGCCATGATCATGAACTTCTGGTGGTCGATCGGGCGGCACTACCGGGCCCGGGCCGAACCGGCGCGGATGCTCGCCCTGGCCGACGGCGGCCTCGTCGTGCTGGGGCGCTACTCCGGCAGCGCGCGGGACGGCGGCGCCCCGCTCGACGCCGCGTTCGCCCACGTCCTGCGCTTCGCCGGCGACCGGATCGTCGGCCTGGCGCAGTACACCGACAGCGCCCGGTGGGCCGCCGCGCTCCCCCCGCCGGCCGGGCAGCGGGCGCTGCGCGCGGTCGAGTACCGCGTCGAGGGCGGGGTCGCGATCGTCCGGCTGAACCGGCCCGACGCCGGCAACGCCATCGACCCGACGATGGTCGAGGACCTCTACGAGGCCGCGTTCCGGGCCGGCGACGACCCCGACGTCCGGGCGGTGCTGCTCTGCGGGGCCGGGCCGCACCTCAGCGTCGGCGGCGACCTGCCGTTCTTCGCCCGCACCGAGGACGCCGCGCGCAGCGCCCGGCTGCGGCGGATGACCGACCTCTACCACCTCGCCCTCGACCGGCTGGCCGCCCTCGAGGCCCCCGTCGTGTGCGCGGTCCGGGGCGCGGCCGCCGGCGGCGGGATGGGCCTCGTGCACGTCGCCGACCTCGTCGTCGCCGCCGAGGACGCCGCCTTCGCCCTGGGCTACGCGCCCATCGGGCTGGCCTCGGACGGGGCGAACAGCTGGTACCTCCCGCGGGTCGTCGGGATGCGACGGGCCCAGGAGATGTTCCTGCTCAACCGCCGCCTCACCGGGCGGGAGGCGCTCGAGTGGGGCCTGGTCACCGAGGTCCTGCCCGCGGCCGAGGTGGACGCCCGGGCGCGTGCCCTCGCCGACCGGCTCGCCGCCGGACCGACCCGGGCCCTCGGGCGGATGAAGCGGCTCCTGCGCCAGAGCTGGACCACCGGGCTCACCGAGCAGCTCACTGCGGAGACCGACGAGATGAGCGCCGCCGGGGCCTCCGACGACGCCGGGGAGGGCATCCGCGCGTTCGTCGCGAAGCGCCGCCCCGACTTCCACGGACACCGAGACGACAGCACCGCCGGAGGTAGCCGATGACCACCGCCGACGTCGCCCCCGGGGACCTCCGCTCCCGGGTCGGGACCGACCGCGTGCACGGGTCGCTCTACACCGACCCGGCGATCTACGCCCTGGAGCTCGAGCGCATCTGGTACACGACGTGGGTCTACGTCGGGCACACCAGCGAGATCCCCCAGCCCAACGACTACGTGCGCAAGGACATCGGCCCGCAGCAGGTCGTCATGACCCGCGACAAGGCCGGCGGCATCCACGTCCTGCACAACCGCTGCGCGCACCGCGGGAACCTGGTGTGCGACGCCGAGCAGGGCAACTCCTCGTCGTTCCGGTGCCCGTACCACGGGTGGACGTTCGCGAACACCGGCGAGCTCCTCGGGTTCCCGTTCAACCAGGGCTACGGCGGGGCGCGGGCCCGCGAGCGGCTCTCCGGGCTGGGTGCCGCACCCCGGGTCGAGAGCTACCGGGGCTTCGTCTTCGCGAGCCTCGCCGCGGAGGGGCCCACGCTGCGGGAGCACCTGGGCGCGGCCGCGGACCGCATCGACCAGCTCGTCCGGCTCTCCCCCGTCGGCGAGGTGGAGCTGACGGCGGGCTGGGTGCGCCACGAGGTGACGGCGAACTGGAAGATGCTCGTCGAGAACGAGACCGACGGCTACCACCCGCAGTTCGTGCACTCCTCGATCTTCTCGATCTCGGGCAGCGGGATCGGGGCGCTCTACAGCGACAAGTCGACCGCGGTCACCCGCGCCCTCGGCGGCGGCCACTCGGAGAACGACCTGAGCCCCGAGTTCCGCCGGCTCGGGGTGCCGATGGGCTGGGCGGGGACCCCGGAGTCGAAGATCCCCGAGTACACCGCGGCGATGCGGGCGGCGTACGGGGCCGAGAACGGCGACGAGATCATGATCAACGGCTCGCCGCACGTCATGATCTTCCCGAACCTCTTCATCGCCGAGATCCAGCTCTTCGTGCTCCAGCCCCTGGCCGTCGACCGCACCGTCCAGCACGTCACCGCGATCCAGTTCGCGGGCGCGCCCGACCTCAACCGGCGGCTCGTGACCCAGTGCGTCGGGTCGGTCGGGCCCGCCGGGATGCTCCTCGCCGACGACGCCGAGATGTACGAGCGCAACCAACGTGGAGTCGCCCAGCGCCGGCCCGAGTGGCTCGACCTCAGCCGCGGCCTGCACCGCGAGCGCACCGACGAGCACGGGTTCACCATCGGCACCGCCACCGACGAGACCTCGATGCGCGCGATGTGGGAGCACTACCTGACGCTCATGGACCCGTCGTGACCGCCGTCGCGACGTCGATCGCGCTGGCCGAGGCCGAGGCGTTCCTCTACCGCGAGGCGCGGCTGGCCGACGCCTGGGAGCTCGAGGCGTGGGAGGCGCTCTGGACCGACGACGCCGTCTACCACGTGCCGGTCGACGCGGGCCACGATCCGCGGACCCACATGTCGATCATCTTCGACAACCGGAACCGCATCGCCACCCGCATCAAGCAACTGCAGACCGGCAAGCGCCACTCGCAGCGGCCACCGTCGCGACTGTGCCGTTCGGTCAGCAACGTGGAGCTGCTCGACCCCGAGGGCACCGACACGGTCGTCACGTCGGTGGTCCAGATCCTGGAGTCGCGCGACCGCGGCCTCACCTGGTGGGTCGGCCGGGTGACCCACCGGCTGCGCCGGGTCGACGGGCAGGTGCGGATGGCGGCCAAGACGGTCGTCCTCGTCGACTCCGACCATGCCCTGCCCTCGATGTCGTTCCTCGTCTGATGGGCGGGATCTGATGGGCGAACCCGGAGCGGAGGAGGTCGGCGTGGTGGCGAGCGAGTTCGCCGCCGTGTCGGTGTCGCTGGACTCCCGCGGCAACGGGACGCGGCTGCGGCTCGAGGACCTGCGCTCCGGCGCCGTCCGCTATCTCGACGCGCTCGAGCTGGAGTCGATCGTCTGGGCGCCGGAGCACTGGGTGCGGGAGCTGCTCGACCCGTCCCGGCACCGCTGGCGGGACGCGGACCCCGGCCCGTCCGTGGAGTCGATGCGGGAGACCGATCCGGGGGACGCCGGAACGTAGGCTCCCGCCGTGGTCCGAGAACGCTCCGCCGGCGCGGTCCGGGAGGGACCGAAGTCCGCCCGGACGCGCGAACGCATCCTGCTCGCCGCCGCCCAGGTGCTGAGCCGCAAGGGCTACGCCGGGACCCGGCTCACCGACGTCGCGGCGGTCGCCGCGGTGCAGGCGCCCGCGATCTACTACTACGGGACGTCGCGGGAGGACCTCCTCGAGGAGGTCGTGACCGTCGGCCA
>JAICLN010000101.1 GCA_025925615.1 Actinomycetospora sp.
ATGCTGACCCGGGCGATGCTGACCCGGGCGATGCTGACCCGGGCGATGCTGACCCGGGCGATGCTGACCCGGGCGATGCTGACCCGGGCGATGCTGACCCGGGCGACGCTGACCCGGGCGATGCTGACCCGGGCGATGCTGACCCGGGCGACGCTGACCCGGGCGACTGCTGCCTCGACGACGGAGTCGATCTCGATGGCCTCGACCCGCAGCGCGGGTCCGGCGGACCGAACGGCAGGTCTCCCGCCGACGCCGACGCCGACGCCGACTGCGGCTCCGCGGAGCCGGGGGCGGGCTCGGCCCGGGGTGGGGCGGCCGATGAGACACCAGCTGGGTCCGCGCCTCCGGCCTACCGGGCCGGGATCGCGGTGCGACTGTCGCTGAGCACGCTGCTGCGCTTGGACAACCGCCCCGGCGAGGTCCCCGACTACGGCATCGTCGCCGGCTCCACCGCCCGCCACCTCGCCCGCACCCGCTGCGGCGCCACCACCCGACTGCTGCTCTACGACCCCCGAGGCCACCTCGAGTACGTACTGACCCTGCCGCCCCTGGGTGGCCGCGGGGCCCGGAAACGCGGGCGGCACCGCAAACAGGTCGTCGAGCTCACCGCCTACACCACCACCCTCGAGGGCCTCGACGTGGAAGATCACCTCGGGCTCGACGCCACCCTGCTCGCCGGCGCCAAGGCTGAGCTCGCCGCGCAGCGGGCCCGCCCACCCGGCGAGCACCCCGCCCACAGCACCGCCGAGGCCCAAAGGCGTCACCCCGGCGCGGAACTCGCGGCCTGGATCCAGAGTCGGGACCAGACCTGCCGGTTCCCCGGCTGCACCCGTCCCGCCCTGCAGGCCGACCTCGACCACACCTGGGATTGGCTCTTCGGCGGCCCGACCCAGGCCGACAACCTCGGCCCGCTCTGCGAACCCCACCACCTGCTCAAGCACGACCCCGACCACCCCTGGACCCTCGAGCAGCCCACCCCCGGGGTGTTCGCCTGGACCAGCCCCACCGGCACCCGCCACACCGTCGAACCCGAGCCCTACGACGAGCTCCCCGACCCCCGAGAACCCCACCAGCGACCGGCCAACATTCCCGACATCGTGTTCGACCCGCCTCCGCGGACCCCGCCCCCGTGGGCGGCCCGGCCCAACAGACACGGCCACATCACCGACGCCGCCCGCGCCACCGCCACCCGCCTCACCGCAGCCACCCACCCCACAGATCCACCGTCCCGCTACGACCACGACCCCGACTTCTGACCCCCGGATACAGGGCCGCCCGCCGGCTTGACCGCCCGCCCTGCTCCCGCCACGGTCAGCGCATGGCGAGCAGCGATCCGGACGAGGTGCGCGACGGGGTCGGACTCACCCACCTCGACCAGGAGCTCCTCGCGGGCGACGACGACCACCCGGCGGTCAGCAAGCGTGCCCTGGTCGACCACCTCGACGCCGTGTCCGACCGGATCCTGCCGCTGCTCATGGGCCGGCCGCTGTCGGTGGTGCGGGCCCGCGGCCGCGAGCGGTTCATGCAGAAGAACCTGCCCAAGGGTGCGCCGGAGTGGATCCGGTCGGTGACGTTCTGGTCGGAGAGCAGCCAGCGCGACGTCCACTACGCCCTGGCCGAGGACCGCGCGACGCTGCTGTGGTTCGCCAATCAGCGCGCGGTCGAGTACCACGTCCCGTTGACCCTCGCGGAGGACCCGGGCACCCCGACCCACCTCGTCCTGGACCTCGACCCGCCCGAGGGCTCCGACCTGGCGCCCGTCGTCGCGGCGGCCCGGGCGGTGCGCGAGGTCCTGCGCGACGCGGGGTTCGACCCGGCCGTGAAGACCTCCGGCGCCAAGGGCTTGCACGTCGTGACCCCGATCGGCCCGGCGTCGATGGAGGACGTCCACGCGGCGACCCGCGCCGTCGCCACCCGCGCCGAGCGGCTCGATCCGGAGGGCACGACGACGGCGTTCATCCGTGCCGACCGTGGCGGCAAGGTCTTCCTCGACGCCACCCGCGCGGGGGGTGCCACGGTCGTCGCCGCCTACAGCCCGCGAGTGCGGCCGGGGCTGCCGGTCTCGTGCCCGGTCGACTGGGACGCCCTCGACGACGTCGTCCCGTCCGAGATCACGGTGGCGACGCCGGAGCGGCTGCTCGCCGGGCCGACCTGGGAGGAGCGCCTCGGCGAGGCCCGCGCGATCCCGGCCGACCTGATCGAGGAGGGGCACACGATCCCGGTCGCGCGGGTCGCGGCGATGCACGAGGGCAAGCGCCGCAAGCGTGCGGCGGCCCGCGGCGACGAGTGAGGGCACGGGACCACAGGTATCAGGTACTCTCGGTACCGACATTGCGAGAACACCTCGTCGAAGGGAGCTCCCGTGCTCGGGGACATCGCCGGCATCGGACCGGTCAAGGACGCACTCACCACCACCAACGACCTGCTGGAGAAGGTGCTCGGCGAGCTGCGCCGCACCAACGACGCCCAGCTCGACGCCGTCGTCACCGAACTGCGGGCGGTGCGCGCGTCGGTCGACCGCCTCGTCGCCGCCCAGGAGATCGCCGCCTAGCGGGTAGGGACCGACGAGTGCCGGCCCCACCGCACGGCGCTCCAGGCGCACGCCGCGAACACCCCGGCCACCGCCACGGACGCGGCCATCCCGACCGACCCGGACGGGACCACCCCGGCCAGCTGGCCGAGGACGTCGACCACGAGCGCGACGACGAGGGCCCCGCGGATCCAGGTGCCGGGTGAGCTGTCCATGTCGTCAGGGTGCGCGCAGACGATGAAACCCCGGTGAGCGCTCGCTGTGCGTCACCTACGTGCCCCGCGCCGACCTCACGACGCGCCTGAGAGGGTGACACCGCACCGGGTGCGGGAGGTGGGTGTGCGACGACGGGTGCTGCGCGGGCTGCGCCGGACCGGGATCGTGCTCGTCTCGATCATCGTTGTCGTGCTGGCGCTCGCCGGGCTCTACCTCGCGTGGGACGACCTGGCTCCCGTCCACGTCGCCGCCCCCGTGCCGGGGTTCACCGTCGACGCCGCCGGGGTGGCGACCCACGTCGAGCACTGGCCGGCCGCACATCCGTCCGGGCTGCCGCCGCTCGTCCTCGTGCCGGGGTTCGCGGAGTCGACGTACGTGTTCTCGCGTCTCGCGCCCCGGCTGGCCGACGACCGCGACGTCTACGCCTACGACGTGCGCGGGTACGGCTTCACCGCGCACGAGGGCCCCTACACGCTGGCGGCGGACACCGACCAGCTCGCCGGCGTCGTGAGCGCCCTGCACCTGACCCGACCGATCGTCCTCGGCCACTCGCTCGGGGCGGCCATCGCGCTCTCGCTCGCCCTGCGCGACCCCGGGTCGGTCACCGGGGTCGTTGCGGCGAACGGGGACGGCACCCCGTACTTCGGCGACGACCGCAATGCGCGCGGCGGTGGCGGGACCAGCCTGCGGACCGTGCTCACGCTGCCGCCGCTCGGACCCGCCGTGGTCACGGCGGTCGTGCGCCACCGCGACCCGATCCGGCGCATCGTGGCGTCGCAGTGCGGCCCGGGCTGCCCGACCGACGACAGCGCGATCGACCGCTGGCGCGCCCCGTTCCTCACCCCGGGCGGCGTCAGCGCCTTCCTCGGGATCGCCCGGCAACCGCTCATCGGCCTCACCGACGACCAGGAGCGGCAGGTCCGGGTCCCGACCGCGGTCTTCTCCAGCAGCGAGGACACCAGCTTCGACCACACCCAGGCCGTCGCGACCGCGGCCCGCCTGCACACCAGCCTGGTCGCCGAGCTGCCCGGCGCCCGGCACCTCGCGCTGCTGGGGGAGCCGGACCAGGTCGCGGCCGCGATCGGTTCTCAGCTCACCGCCCTCTGCGGCTGAGGCGATCCTCGCGGTTGGGCGCTCCGAGAGCGCGGGCACCCCGCGCCGCGTACCCGATCACAGGAGGAACACCGGCGATGGCCGACACCCGCAACGGACCCGAGCTGCACCCGGTGACCGAGGAGCTGGCTTCCGGCCCCAACTTCGCCTCGGTCGCGACGATCTTCCCCGGCGGCCTGGTCCAGAACCAGGTCCTGTGGTGCGCGATCAAGGACGGCCGGCTCGTGCTCAACACCGAGACCCACCGCAAGCGGTACGAGAACCTCCAGAAGGATCCGCGCGTCACGGTGCTCATCCGGGACGAGAAGGACCCGTACCGGTACGCCGAGGTGCGCGGCGAGGTCACCGACTTCACCACCGGCCAGGAGGCGCGCGCCCACATCGACGAGGTCGCACAGAAGTACACCGGGCAGGACTACCCGCCCGAGGCGATCAAGTCCGAGCGGGTGATCTGTTGGGTCACCCCGCACCGGCAGACCATCATCGACCAGAACGTCGACCTGAGCGACTGACACGGGAGGGCACCGATGTCCGGCGACGACGTCGCGGGCACCGTCCTGGTGCTGCTCGCCGCCGTGGTCAACGCGTGCTCGACGGTGCTGCAGCGCCGGGCCGCGCGCGACGAGCCCGACGACGCCGCGTTCTCGATCGGGATGCTGTTCGACCTCGTCCGCCGGCCCTCCTGGGTCGGCGGCATCCTCTGCATGATCGTCGGCTTCCTCCTCCAGGCGGCGGCGCTGACCGTCGCACGGATCGCCGTTGTCCAGCCGCTGCTCACCGCCGAACTGCCACTGACCCTGCTGCTGGCCGCGTGGGTCTTCGGACACGGGCTCCCGGCGCGGGAGTGGGTCGCGATCGGCGCGATGGCGGTCGGGCTCGCGGGGTTCGTCTTCTGTCTCGCGCCCCGCGGCGGTGACGTGCTGGGCGCGTCGACCCTGCGGTGGGTCGTGGCCCTCGGCATCGGGCTCGTCGCGGTGGTCGCCCTGACGCTCGTCGGCCGGGCACGGCACGGCCAGCCCCGCGCGGCCGCGCTCGGCCTGGCGACCGGGACCCTGTTCGGGATCGTCGCCGCCCTCGTGGCCGGGGTCGGCGCCGCGTGGGCCGGCGGCATCCCGGGTCTGCTCACCGCGTGGCAGACCTACGCGGTGATCGTGCTCGGCCCGACGTCGTTCTTCCTGCTCCAGTCCGCGCTGCAGGCCGGCAAGCTGGACGCCTCCCAGCCGGGGTTCACACTGATGAACCCGCTGGTCGGCGTGCTGTGGGGCGTGTTCGTGTTCGGCGAGCAGCCGCGGGCCGGAGCCTGGCTCGTCGGTGAACTGGCGAGCGCCGCGGTCATCGTGGCCGCGACCCTGCTGCTGGTGCGCTCGCCCGCCCTGCAGGCCGGAGAGCCCGCCGCCGACTCGACGCCGACCCGCTCCGGCTGACGTCCCTCAGGCCCGCCGGCGGACCTCCCCCGGCGTCGTCCCGAGGCGCTTGCGGACGACGCGGTTCATGTGGCTCTGGTCGGCGAAGCCGCAGGTCTGCGCGACCTCGGGCAACGGGATGCTCGTGCGCTGCAGCAGGCGCCGGGCGCGGTCGACCCGCTGGCGCAGCACGAACTCGTGGGGGGTCGTGCCGGTGGAGGCCCGGAAGCGGCGCGCGAAGTGGAACTTCGACAGCCCGGCGGTCGTCGCGAGGTCGTCGAGGGTGAGCCGGTCGTGCAGGTGGCTCTGCACGTAGTCGCGCACCAGGTGCTCCTGGCGGAAGGTCAGGCACTCCGAGCCGTCGGGCTCGCGGAAGATCACGTGGGCGTGCCGGCGCAGGATCGCGACCGAGAGCTGCGTGGTCAGGGCGTCGACCAGCAGTTCGCTGCCGACGCCGCCGCGCGCCGCCTCCGCGGCGATGGTCATCGCGGTCCGGTGGATGGCGGGGTCGTCGGCCTTGATCGTGTCGTGGAGGGCGACATCGGTGACCTCCCGCTCGTACATCGCCCGGCAGGTCGCGGCGAGCTGTTCGTGGGTCAGGTAGACGTGCACGACCTCGATCGGGCTGGACCAGGTCCAGTGCGAGTCGGCGGCCCGCGTCAGCAGGGACACGTCGCCCGGCCCGAGTCGCTCGTGGTGCCAGTCCGCGTCAAGGCGCCGGCGCATGTCCGTGACGCCGTGCCGGTAGGCCACGACCATGAAGTCGCGCATGGCCGGGACCTCGACGTCGGAGTCCTGGTACCGGTAGCCGCGGACCGACACCCCGTCCCAGGCGTCGTCCGGGCTGCGGACCGTCACCTCGCCGGGGACCCACGTCGGGAGGTCGTCGGGACCGATGAACCCGTCACCCATGCGCCACCCCGCCGACGTCGACCGCGGCCCACGCTAGCTGTGACCGAGATCACGAGCCAGCCCGGCAGCAAGGTTGTCCAACGCAGCCGTGACGCCGTCCACCAATCCTGCCGCCTTCTCCCGACCCCGCTGACCAGGCACGACGCGGCGCGGGGCGTGGTGCAGGCGCAAGGACGTCCGACGGCGACCACGAATCGTCCAAGCCGTACGGCCCACTCCGGCCCACCGTCCTGCACTGATGCGGTGGGCGAGGAGGGCGGCAGGACGATGACGACCAGCACGGACACCACGGTGGACGCCGTGATCATCGGGGCCGGCTTCTCCGGCCTCTACATGCTCCACAAGTTGCGCGACGAGATGGGCCTGCGCGCCCGGGTGTTCGAGACCGGGGCCGGGGTCGGCGGCACCTGGTACTGGAACCGCTACCCGGGCGCCCGCTCGGACTCGGACTCCTACATCTACGGCTACACCTTCGACCAGGAGCTCTGGGAGTCCTGGGAGTGGAGCGAGCGCTACCCCGAGTGCCACGAGATCCGCGGCTACCTCGAGCACGTCGCCGACCGGTTCGACCTCACCAAGGACATCACCTTCGGCACCCGGGTCGACTCCGCGACCTTCGACGAGAGCCGCGAGGTCTGGACCGTCACGACGGACTCCGGCGAGACGGTCACGGCCACCTACGTGATCTCCGCGGTCGGTGCGCTCTCGGCCTCGAACACGCCGACGTTCGCGGGCGGCGACTCCTTCGCCGGCCCGACGTTGCACACCGGCCACTGGCCGCACGAGGGCGTGGACTTCACCGGGCAGCGGGTCGGGATGATCGGTTCCGGCGCGAGCGCAGTGCAGGCGACCCCGCTGATCGCGGCGCAGGCCCGCGAGTTCACGGTGTTCCAGCGGACGGCGAACTACATCGTGCCGGCGAACAACGGCCCGGTGGACCCCGAGGTGAAGGCCGAGCGCCTCAAGGACTGGGCCGGCATCCGGGAACGGATCCAGAACTCCAACTTCGGCTTCGAGCTCTACCTCCAGGAGAAGGGCGCCGCAGACGCGAGCGATGAGGAGCGCGAGGCGCTGCTCGAGGACTTCTGGAGCCGGGGCGGGTTCCACATCTGGCTCGGGTCCTACGCCGACATCTTCTTCACCACCGAGGCGAACGACCTCGTCCGTGGGTTCCTCGACCGAAAGATCCGCGAGAAGGTGGACGACCCCGAGACGGCCGAACTGCTCGTACCGAAGGGCCACCCGTTCGGCTGCAAGCGCAATCCGCTGGACTCCGGCTACTTCGAGACGTTCAACGAGCCCCACGTCCACCTCGTCGACGTGAAGTCGAACCCGATCGCCGAGATCACGCCCACGGGTCTGCGGCTCACCGACGGCGCCGAGTACGAGTTCGATGCGCTGGTGTTCGCCACCGGGTTCGACGCGATGACCGGCCCGCTCGACCGCATCGACATCCGCGGGCGAGGCGGCACGCTGCTGCGCGACAAGTGGGAGGAGGGCCCCCGGACGTACCTCGGACTGATGAGCCACGGCTACCCGAACCTGTTCACCATCACGGGCCCGCAGAGCCCGTCGGTGCTCTCGAACATGCCGGTCTCGATCGAGCAGCACGTCGACCTCGTCGGGCGGATCATCGCCGACCTGCGCGCCCGCGGCGCCCGGACGATCGAGCCGAGCAAGGACGACGAGGACCGCTGGTGCGACTACAACCAGGAGATCGCGCACGCAACGCTCTTCCCGACCGCGGACACCTGGTACATGGGCGCGAACATCCCGGGCAAGCCGCGGGTGTTCCTGCCGAACCTCGACTTCGTGGGCCCGTACCGGGCCAAGTGTGATCAGATCGCCGCGAACGGCTGGGAGGGCTTCGCCATCGACGGCGAGGCGACCCCCGCCAGCGAGCACGTCTACACGTGGGCGGTGGCCGGATGAGCGCGATCCAGAATCCCTACTACTCGTCGGAGTTCCACGGCGAGTACGACCTGATCAGCATCGGGCGGCTCGATCTCGAGGAGGGCGGTTCGATCCCGGACTGCCACCTCGCAGTCGCGACGTTCGGCACGCTGAACGAGGAGCGCGACAACGCGATCCTCGTGACGACCTGGTACTCGGGCACCCACCAGATCTTCCGGGACGCCTACATCGGGTCGCAGCACGCGCTCGACCCCGGCCGCTGGTTCGTCGTCGTCGTGGACCAGATCGGGTCCGGGCTCTCGACGTCGCCGCACAACGCGAGTGGGGCGAACGACGCCCTCGCGATGTCGGCGTTCCCGCACGTCCGCATCGGCGACGACGTCGTCGCGCAGGAACGCCTGCTGCGCGAGCACTTCGGCATCGAGCGGCTGGCGCTCGTCGTCGGGGGCTCGATGGGGGCCCAGCAGACCTACGAGTGGGCGGTGCGCTTTCCCGACAAGGTCCGGCGCGCGGCCCCGATCGCGGGCACCGCGCAGAACACCGACCACGACTTCCTGTTCACCCGGGTCCTCGCCGAGGCCATCACGACCGACCCGGGCTTCGCCGGTGGCGAGTACTCCTCGAACGCCGAGGTGGTCGCGGGGCTGGAGCGCCACGCCCGCATCTGGGGCGTCATGGGCTTCTCCACCGAGTTCTGGAAGCAGCGGGTCTACCAGGCTCTGGACTTCTCCGACATGGACGCGTTCCTCGCCGGGTTCCTGCAGCCCTACTTCACCGCCATGGACCCCAACGACCTGCTCTGCATGGCGTGGAAGTGGCAGCGCGGCGACGTCGCCCGCCACACCGGCGGCGACCTCGCGAAGGCCCTCGGCCGGATCACCGCGAAGACGTTCGTCATGCCGATCAGCGAGGACATGTTCTTCCCGGTCCGCGACTGCGGCGCCGAGCAGGCGCTGGTGAAGGACTCCGAACTGCGGGTCGTCGACGATGTCCTGGGCCACCTCGGCCTGTTCAGCGTCAACCCCGACTTCATGCCCCAGCTGGACGCCCACCTGAGCGAGCTCCTCGAGACCACGGCGTGAGGGAGAACGGATCATGAGCGACACGATGAAGGCCCTGGCGATCCTCGGACCGGGCAAGGTCGGGCTCGTCGAGCGCGACATCCCGCGCGCCGGACCGGGGGACGCCGTCGTCAAGACCACCGCGGCGTTGATCTGCACCTCCGACGTGCACACCGTCGCCGGGCTGCTGCCGGTCCCCGACGGGCGGCTGCTCGGCCACGAGAGCGTCGGCGTCGTCCACGAGATCGGCGAGGGCGTGACGTCGGTGCAGGTCGGCGACCGGGTCGCGGTCAACGCCGTCACCCCGGACGGGACCTGCGACAACTGCCAGGCCGGCCACACCTCGCAGTGCCGCGGCGCGCTCGGCGGCTACCGCTTCACCGTCCAGAAGGATGGCAACATGGCGGAGTACTTCCACGTCAACGACGCCGACTACAACCTCGCGCCGATCCCCGAGGGACTCGCGGACGAGGTCGCGGTCTACGCCTGCGACATGCTCTCCACGGGGATCATCGGGGCCGAGAACGCGAACATCCCCGTGGGCGGCTCGGTGGCGATCTTCGCGCAGGGTGCGGTCGGCCTATCTGCGACGCTCGGCGCCACGCTGCGCGGTGCGGGCCTCGTCATCACCGTCGAGGGCCTGCCGAACCGCCAGGAGATGTCCCGGCGCTTCGGGGCCGACGTCGTGATCGACCCCTCGTCGGGCGACGTCGCGGAGCAGATCATCGCGCTCACCGACGGCGGCGCGGACTCCACGGTGGAGGCGCTGGGCAACCAGGTCACGTTCGAGGCCGCGCTCTACGCGACGCGTCCCGGCGGGACGTTGTCGAACGTCGGGTACCACGGCGAGTCCGGCCCGACGGTGACGATGCCGCTGGACGCATGGGGTCTGGGCATGGCCGGCAAGAAGATCGCCACCGACCTCTGCCCGGGCGGGCGGCTGCGCATGGAGCGGCTGATGCGCCTGCTCGTCAACGGCAAGATCGACCCGACGCCGATGACGACCCACCGGATGTTCATCGATCAGGTCGAGGAGGCCTTCGACATGATGGCGAACAAGCGTGACGACATCATCAAGCCGCTGATCACCTTCTGACGGCCGGCAGCCCCAGCAGCCGCTCGAGGAGCCGGTGGCGCAGGGCGAGGCTCAGCACGACGAACCACGCGAGCACCGCGGGCACGACCATGTAGAAGCGCGCCACAATGCGGACCGTGACCGTCCACCCCGCCGGCGACGCGTGGCACCGGTGGCTGTGGGACCTGGTCGCGCTGCGGCCGACCCGGTTCGACGGGGTCGACGCGCTCCGGGCCGGCTGCTGCGCGGGCCTCGTCGTGCTCGTCGGGTGGGCGGTCGGCGAGCTCTCGGCCGGGCTCGTCGCGAGCGTCGGGGCGTTCACCGCGCTCTACGGCGGCGGGCGGCCGTACCGGTCCCGCGCGGTGGAGCTCGCCGTCATCGCGGTCGCCTTCGCGGCGGTCGTGACGCTCGGTGCCCTCTCGGCGGTCTCGGTGTGGCTGGCGGTCGTCGTCGTGGCGGCCCTCGCCGTCGTCGCGACGTGGCTGTGCCAGGCCCTCGACACCGGGCCGCCGGGCGCCTACATGTTCGTGCTCGCCGCGGCCACCGCCACGAACATCCCGGGGGCGGCCACCGAGCCGTGGCGCCTGGGCCTGCTGGTGCTCGCGGGCGGGGCGCTGGCGTGGGTGCTGCACATGGCCGGGGTCCTCGCCGGGTTCCGCCGCCCGGAGAAGGCGGCCCTGCTCGCCGGGACGGCCGCGGTCGCCCGGCTCGTCGATGCCCTGGGCGGCTCGGAGGACGGCGGG
>JAICLN010000255.1 GCA_025925615.1 Actinomycetospora sp.
AGCATCCCGGCGGCGAGGAGGCCGCCCGCGAGGCCGAGCGTCGGGCCGGCGACGCGCAGGCCGAGGCGGTGCAGCCGGTGGTGCACGGTCGCGACCCAGACCACGAACGGCACGGCCGACGCGAGCAGGACCGTGGACGCGAGCTCGGCGGTCGTCGTGTGGTCCCGCAGCAGCGCGAGGGCGGCCGCCGGGTCGGTGTCGGGGCGGACCCCGGTGTAGAGGACCGCGGTCAGCACGGTCAGCCCCGCCCAGACGAGGCCGGGCGCGAGGAGGGGCGGCCCGCCGCGGCGGGCGTGGGTACCGGTGTCGGTCATGATCGGTCCTTCACTCAGGCAATCATTACAAGACAGAACGATTGACCGGGCGAGACCGTCTGTCAAGAGGTATCGTCCCCGAGGTGAACGACCGACCGACCGGAGCCGCCTTCCTCCTGACCCAGCTCGGGACGCACGCCGCCCGCCGCTTCGGTGAGCGCGTCGCCGCTGCGGACCTGACGCCGCCGCAGGCCGGGCTGATCCGGGCGGTCGCGCAGGAGCCCGGGCGCAGCCAGCAGGCCCTCGCCGCGCAGCTGGGGACGCCGGCCACCCGGCTCGTCGCCCTCGTTGACGGGCTCGAGGCCCGCGGCGTGCTCGAACGGCGCCGCAACCCCGACGACCGCCGGCTCCACGCGGTGCACCTCACCCGCGACGGCGAGGCGCTGCTGCACGACCTCGGGCGCCTCGCCGCCGAGCACGAGGACGCGCTCCTCGCGGCGCTCGACCCACAGGAACGCCGCACCCTCGCGCGGCTGCTCGGCCGCGTGGCGGCCGCCGAGGGCCTCACCCCGGGCGTGCACCCCGGCTACCGTGACCTGCCGGGCGACCGCGGACAGCAGGGAGATGCCCCGTGCGCGACATGACGATCTTCTCCGGCTCGGCGCACCCGGCGCTCGCGGCCGCGATCTGCCGTCAGCTCGAGGTGCCGCTCTCGCCGTCGCGGCTCACCCGCTTCACCAACGACTGCCTCGAGGTCCAGCTGCAGGCGAACTGCCGCGAGCGCGACGTGTTCCTCGTCCAGCCGCTCGTGCCGCCGGTGCAGGAGCACCTCGTCGAGCTGCTGCTGATGATCGACGCGGCCCGGGGCGCGTCGGCCGCCCGGATCACCGTGGTCATGCCGCACTACGCGTACGCCCGCTCCGACAAGAAGGACGCCCCGCGGATCTCCATCGGCGGCCGGCTGGTGGCCGACCAGATCGTGGCGGCCGGCGCGGACCGCGTCCTGACGATGACACTGCACTCGCCGCAGGTGCACGGGTTCTTCTCGGTGCCGGTCGATCACCTGCACGCCCTCTACGAGCTGGCCGCCCACCTGCGCGGCGTCGACCTCGCGAACGCCGTCGTGATCTCCCCCGACCTCGGCAACGCCAAGGAGGCGAGCAAATTCGCCCGCATCCTCGGCACCCCGGGGCACCCGATCCCCGTCGCGGCCGCGGCCAAGCAGCGGATGCCGGACGACAAGGTGGAGATCTCCTCGATCATCGGCGACGTCGAGGGCCGCGACGTGATCGTCCTCGACGACGAGATCGCCCGCGGCTCGACGATCATCGAGCTGCTCGACCGCCTCCGCGAGCACGACGTGGCGTCGGTGCGGGTGGCCTGCACCCACGGGCTGTTCACCGAGGGGGCCCTCGACCGGATCGCGGAGCGCCCCGAGGTCGACGAGATCTTCTGCACCGACACCGTCCCCGGCCCAAGCGGGCACGGCTCCGAGAAGCTGACGATCGTGTCCGTCGCGCCCGCGCTCGCCGAGGCGATGCGGCGGATCCACAACGGCGAGTCGGTGAGCGTGCTCTTCGACCCCTCCGTCCCCGATCGCTAGGGGCTCGGGCGTCGGCCGGGGGGCGGGCGCCAGGCCGGCCTGGTGAGCAGCGCCACCGACGTCAGGTCAGGAGCTTGGTCCCGATCCGGGTGACCTCGTCGACGAGCTCGACGCGCGCCAGCGGCACCCCGCCCGCGAGCCAGCGGGTGACCACGTGGGTGGTCCCCGCCACGACGAGCACCGCGGCCGTCCGGGCCCGCTCCCGGTCGCCCGGGCCGAGCCGGAGCACGTCGTCGAGCACGAGGTCGGCGAAGCGGTCGACCGCGGCGTCCCGCCGGGCGCACAGCCGCGGGTGGCCCGGCGACTCCGCGTAGAGCCGGGCGATCCGCGGGTCCGCGTCGAGGGTGGCGGCGAAGACCTCCACCGCGGTCGACGCCCGCGCCCGCTGGTCGCCGTCGGCGCGCCGCAGCGCGGAGCCGATCGAGACGTGCAGCCCGTCGTAGACGTCGTCGGCCACGGCGTCGAGCGCTGCCTCACGGTCCGCGAACGTCTCGTAGAAGTAGCGCTTCGTCAGGCCCGCCCGGGCGCACACGGCGTCCACCGTGACGCCGAGGACCCCCACCTCGCCGATGACGTCGAGGCAGGCCGCGAGCAGCCGGGCGCGCCGATCGGCGCGGCGCTCGGGCGCGCTGGCCCCGCGGTAGGTCCGCACAGCGGGTGACACCCGTCCATCGTGGCACGGATCTCGACCTTGTCGTGGGTATTTCGTCACGGTCGACGGCCCGGCGGGACCGGTCAGGAATGGGTCTTGTGGTAGGCCTCGCTGACCTCCGAGGGGATGCGCCCGCGCTCGGAGACCGTCATGCCCTGCTTGCGCGCCCATTCCCGGATGGCCTGGTTCTGCTCCCGGTCGACCGAGGCGCGTCCACCGCCCCGGCGGGCGGCCGGGGCAGGCGCCGCGGCGGTCGCGCGCGACGAGGAGCGTCGGCGACCAGCGGTCCTGCGAGCGTGCGCGATGTAGTCCGCGAGGGAATCCCGCAGCTTCGCGGCGTTCGAGTCCGACAGGTCGATCTCGTAGCTCGCACCGTCGATGCCGAACTCGACCGTCTCGTCGGCCTCGGACTCGTCCAGGTCGTCCACGAGGGACACGACCACTTTCTGCGCCACGCGATGTTTTCCTTCCACGACCCCCGTGAGCCGGCACCGCGACGTCGTCCGCCGTGATCCCGGAATGGTTTCGCGGCGGAGCGTAAATGCGCATGCCGCGTTCTGTCGAGCCGGGTACGGGCCCCACCGGGAATCGTGTGTCGCACGCGACCCGGCGCGGTGCCGGGCCGCGTGCGGCCGGGGATCGGCTCAGTCGGGCACCGAGGAGGCGTCCGGCACGACGACGGCGAACATGTCCTGCAGAGCCGCCAGGCTGGCGGACTGCAGGGACGCGGCGGGCACCGGTCCGTCCGGGCCGGGCAAGGCCCGGGTGGCGGTGGCGCTCGCGACGACCGTCGGGGCGAATCCGAGGTTGAAGGCGCTGCGAGCCGTCGAGTTCACGCACATGTGCGTCATGAATCCCGCCAGCACGAGATTCGTGACGCCCGCGCCGCGCAGCAGCTCCTCGAGGTCGGTCTGCACGAAGGAGCTGGGGAAGTTCTTGACGATCCGCAGCTCGCCGGGCTTCGGGGCCACCGCGTCGACGATCTCGCCGATCTCGGCGTTCGTGTCGTAGGGGGTACCGGCGCCCGCCTCGTGCTGGACGTGGACGATCGTGCTGCCGGCCGCGCGGGCGCGCGCCAGCAGTTGCGCGGCCTGCTCGATGGCGGGCTCGACGTTCTCGAGCGCCATCACGCCCTGGGTGTAGGTGTTCTGCAGGTCGATCATCACCAGCGCGGAGCCGGTCAGGGGAGCGGGCTCCCCCGACATCCCGGTCAGCTCTCGCAGCGTCGGGCTCGGGGTGGTCATGGGGTGTCTCCTCGTCGAGATCGTGGCCGTGGGGTTCTGACCGTGACACACCGAAGGCTCACTGCCCCTCCAGGTCCCGCCATTCGTCGTCGGAGAACAGCCGCGAACGGATGATGAACCGGACGCCCTCGGGCGCCTCGACCGAGAATCCGCTGTCGCGTCCCTTGACGACGTCGACGGTGAGGTGCGTGTGCTTCCAGTACTCGAACTGGGAGGCCGACCTGTGGAAGGCGCCGGGGCCGCCGAGTGGACCGGCGGGGTTCGTTCCGCAACCACGGGAGTCCACTCGGTGCCCTAGCGGCGACGCCGTTCCTCCCGCGCACGCGCCGCGGCCCGCACGCGCAGGAAGACCGCGCGCAGGCCCTGGAGCGCGAGGTCGGAGACCTCGTGGGTGACCGTGGTGCACGACGGCACCACGACCGGGGCGAGCCCGCCCGACGCCACCACCGCGACCGGGCGGCGCCCCTCGGCGTCCTTCGCCGCGATCTCGTCCGAGATCCGCGCTACGAGCCCGTCCACCATCGCGGCCGCTCCGATCACCAGCCCGGCCTGCATGCTCTCCACCGTCGAACGCCCGAGCGCCGACCGCGGCGCCACCAGCTCGACCGGCCGCAGCCCGGCAGCGCGCGCCGCCAGTGCCTCGGCCGAGACCGCCACCCCGGCCGCGATCGCCCCGCCGAGGAACTCCCCGGTCGCCGAGACGGCGTCCACCGTCGTCGAGGTCCCGAACACGACCACCACGCACGGGCCGCCGACCTGCTCGTGGGCCGCCAGCGCCTGCACCACGCGGTCGGCCCCGACCTCCTTGGGGTTGTCGACGACCAGCGGCACGCCGGTCCGCACCCCGGGCTCGACGAGCACCTGTTCCACCCCGGCGAAGTGCCGGTCGAGCATCCCGCGCAGCTCCCGCAGCAGGGCGGGCACCGTCGAGAGCGCGGCGACCCCGTCCACCTCGGCCAGCAGCGGCCCGAGCATCCCGCGGACCGTCAGGGCGAGCTCGTCGGCCGTCGCCCGCCGCTCGGTGCGGATCCGCCCCGTCCAGCGCGCGTCCGGACGATCAGCCCCGTCGACGGGCCCCGGGTAGAGCGCGAGCGCGGTCTGGGTGTTGCCGACGTCGATGCAGAGCAGCACCCGCCTAGTTGAGCGCGGCCCGCGCCCGCGTGCCGGGCACCAGCAGCGAGGCGGCCGGCGCGTCCTCGGGGACGCGGGCCGGGTCGGCGGACTCGTCGAGGACGCGGTTGCGGTCGTCGACGAAGACGACGCGGGGCGCGAACTCGCGGGCCTCGGCGTCCTCCATCTGTCCGTAGGCGATGAGGATGACGAGGTCACCGGGGTGGACCAGGTGCGCGGCGGCCCCGTTGATCCCGATGACGCCGGACCCGGCCTCGCCCTCGATGACGTAGGTCTCGAGGCGGGCGCCGTTGGTGACGTCGACGATCGCGACCTGCTCGCCGGGCAGCAGGTCCGCCGCGGCCATGAGGTCGGTGTCGACGGTGACCGACCCGACGTAGTGCAGGTCGGCGTCCGTCACCGTCGCGCGGTGGATCTTCGACTTGAGCATCGTGCGCAGCATCAGACTCTCCTCACGACGGACACGGCCGCGTTGTCGATCAGGTGGGTGGTCCCGGCCCGCGCGGCGATCAGCAGGCGGGCGGGGCCGATCTCGGGGGTCGGGCCGAGGTCGACGTCGCGCAGCTCCACGTAGTCGACGTCGAGGCCGGGCTCGGCGTCGAGCACCGCGTGCGCGGCGGCGAGGACCGCCGCCGGGCCCTCCTCGCCCGCGTACTGGCCGGCGGAGAGGGCCGCGGAGATCGCGACAGCGGCGCGGCGCCCGTCGTCGTCGAGGTAGGCGTTGCGCGAGGAGCGGGCGAGGCCGTCCTCCTCGCGGACGGTCGCGACGCCCACCACGTGGACGTCGATGTCGAGGTCGCGCACCATCCGGCGGATCAGCGTGAGCTGCTGGTAGTCCTTCTCGCCGAAGAACACCACGTCCGGCACGACGATCGCGAAGAGCTTGTTGACCACGGTCAGCATCCCGGCGAAGTGTCCCGGCCGGACCGCGCCCTCGAGCTCGTCCCCGAGCGGACCCGGGTCGATCGAGGTGCTGAAGCCCTCCGGGTACATGGCCTCGACGTCGGGGGCGAAGACCAGCTCGACGCCCTCCTCGCGGCACATCTCGAGGTCGGCCTCGAAGGCGCGCGGGTAGCGGTCGAAGTCCTCGTGCGGCCCGAACTGCCGCGGGTTCACGAAGATCGACACGACCGTCGTGGACCCCGGGATCGAGCGGGCGCGCCGCATGAGCTCGCGGTGGCCGTCGTGCAGCGCCCCCATGGTCGGCACGAGCGTCACCCGTCGTCCGGCGCCGCGCAGGGCCTTCGTGACGCGGCGCAGGCCGTTCGGGTCGGAGTGGACGGTCAGGCCGTCCTTGGTGTAGCGAGGCTTGCGCCCGAGCATGTCGTGCGTCCGCAGG
>JAICLN010000363.1 GCA_025925615.1 Actinomycetospora sp.
CCGCCTCGGTGCTCGGGGCGACGGCCGCGGGCGGCGCCGGGATGGCGGGCACGGACGTCGGGGGCGGTGGCAGCGGCGTCGTCGTGGAGGCACCCCGGACGAGCGTGAACGCCAGCGCGGAGCCGGCGATCAGCACGACGGCGAGCGCGATCCCGGCGGCGAGCAGGAGCCCGCGGCGCCGCGGGCGGGCGGGGGCGGACGTCGGGGTCTCCGGGTTCGGGCCGACGCGGTTCGTCGTGGCGGACGATCCGGTGGCCACGGCCGGGCCCGCCACCGCGCCGGTCGGGCCGGAGAACGCGCCGGTGGGCGCGGCCATGAGCGCCGGGGAGAGCACCGTCTCGGCGTCGAGACCGACCTCGCGGGAGATCGCGCGCGTCGCGGCGAGCACCTCGTCGGCGTCCGGACGCGCGGTCGGCTCGTCGGCGGTCATGGCGATCAGGAGCGTGCGCAGCGACTCCGGCAGCCCGACCGGGACCACCGGACGGCGGTGCAGCCGGGCGACGGCCGCCTCGAGGGCGTTCCCGGGGTACTCGCGGCGCCCGGTGACGCACTCGATCAGCACCAGCCCGAGGGCGTAGATGTCGACGGCCGGCGTCACGGACTCCCCGCGCACCTGCTCGGGGCTCAGGTAGGACGCGGTGCCGATGACCATGCCCGCCGCCGTCACCGGGGCGGCGTCGCGCACCGCGGCGATGCCGAAGTCGGAGAGGTGGGCGCGCCCGTCGCCGTCGAGCAGGACGTTGCCGGGCTTGACGTCGCGGTGGACCACCCCGCGGCGGTGCACGTAGGCCAGGGCGTCCGCCAGGGCGGCGCCGAGCGCGATCACGTCACCGAGCGGGAGCGGGCCGCGCCGGATGCGCTGCGCGAGGGTGTCGCCCTCGATGAGCTGCATGACGAAATAGGCGCGCCCGTGGTCGTCCCCGACGTCGTAGACGGTCACGAGCCCGGGGTGCGACAGCGCCGCGAGCGTCAGGACCTCGCGGCGGTTGCGCGCGTCGGAGCCCTCCTCGAGGTCCCCGACGAGCTCGGCGGGCGGCGCGGACGGGCGGGGCGTGCTGCCGGTCCCGCGGCCGTAGCGACCGCCGGCGTCGGGGGCCGCGTCGTCCTCGTCGTCGGCATCGCGGGGGTGGTCGGGGTCCTCGGGGTCCCGGGGCGGCCCCGCCTCCTCGGAGTCCGGGTCGACCGCGTTCGGCGGGGGAGCGGGCACGGAGACGGCCTCGGCGTTCGCGGCGGCGACCACGTCGCCACCCGCGCCGAACATCTTGATCGCGACGTCCCGGCCGAGGAGCTCGTCGCGGGCCCGGTACACGTCCGCGGCGCCCCCGCGGCCGATCAGGTCACCGACCGTGTAGCGGCCGCCGACGACGGTTGGCGGGCCGGCATCGGTCGTGCTCACCGGCCACCCCCTCGCTCCCGGGCGCCTCCGCGGTCCCCGTCTCTGGTCGGGACCCCGTCCCGAATCGATTCTCTCCCAGGGACGGGCGCCGTGTCTGCCGATGACGGCGCCCGGATCCGGGCTTCATCTCCGGTCAACGACAGAGTCGGATCGCGGACGCGGACCGTTACGAAGCCGTGAGCGAAGACGGCCCGATCGAGGGCCCGCGTGACCCGGCGAGCCGTCCGAGTACGGACGGGAGCTGCTCCGGGTGCACGACGTCGAGCGACCGGGTGGCCCTGGTCAGCGCGACGTAGAGGTCGTTGAGCCCGCGCGGGGACTCCTCGACGATCCCGGACGGGTCCACGAGGACGACCGCGTCGAACTCCAGACCCTTCGCGTCCGCGACGGTCGACACGACGACGGCCACCTCGAGGTCCGCCGCCCCGCCCTCGTCGGCGGGGCCCTCGCCGTCGGCCGTGCCGCCCACGGGGAGCCCGTCGGCGGTCAGCCGGGCGCGCAGCGCGTCCACCCGCCCGGCCGGGACGAGCACGGCGACCCGGCCGTTGCCCTCGGCGTCGACGACGTCGTCGGCGGCCGCCCGGGTCGTCGTCGAGACCTGGTCGTCGAGGGCGGACTCGGCCACACCGACCGCCCGCGGCGGGATCCCGGACTCGCGCACCGACTCCGGCGGGGTCTGGGACGGGTCGATCACGGCGAGCACGTCGGCCGCGACCTCGGCGATCTCCGCCGGGGTCCGGTAGTTGACGGTGAGGGCCTCGCGGCGCCAGCGCGCGGACACGTAGGGCGAGAGCACCTCGTGCCACGAGCCGGCGCCGTCGCGGGCACCGGTCTGCGCGACGTCGCCGACCAGGGTCATCGACCGGCTCGGGCAGCGGCGCATGAGCACCCGCCACGCCATCGGGGAGAGCTCCTGCGCCTCGTCGACGATGACGTGGCCGAAGGTCCAGGTGCGGTCTTCTGCGGCCCGTTCGGCGGCCGAGGCGTAGCTGGTCTCCCGGCTGCGGTCGGCGAGCAGGCTGGCGTCGACGACGTCGGTGGGGCGCAGCAGCTCGGGGTCCCAGTCCTCCTCCATCGCGAGGATCTCGAGCACCCCCGCGGCGTACGCCTCGTCGGCCTCGCGCTTGCGCTCGGCCCGCTCGCGCTCGGCGGTGTCGTCCTCGCCGAGCAGCTCGGCGGCCTCGTCGAGCAGGAGGGCGTCGGCCGGGGTCCACCAGTGCGGGTCGAGGGGTGAGGCGGGTGGGGCGTCCCGGCGCAGCAGGGCCCGGTCGGCGTCGGACCAGCCGCGCGTGGCCGCCGAGATCCGCTTGGGGTCGGTGTAGAGGTCGGCGAGCAGCTGCGGCGGCGTCAGGGTCGGCCACAGCGCGTCGAGCGCGGCGAGGAGGTCCTCGTTCTCCCGCATCGAGGACCGGATGTCGGCGAGGTCGCCACGGTCGAGCAGGCGCTGATCGCTCCCGTCGACCTCCGGGTGGCTGCCCTCGCGCGAGAGCCGGTCGCGCTCGCGGCGGGCGAGCATGTCGATGGCCTCGCGGACGAACGTGCGCTTGGCGTCGTTGTGGGGCCGGCGGGTGCGGCGGGCCCGGGTGCGGGCCTGCGCGACGAGGTCGCGGTCGAGCTCGACGGTCTCGCCGTCGACGGTCAGCGTGAGCGTGCGCCGCGGCAGCTCCTCGCGGTCGCGGACGGCCGTCGAGAGCACCTTGGCCATGTCGAGGGTGCCCTTGCGCGCGGCCGCCTCGGCGGGCTCCGCGCGCCGGGCGGCGAGCCCCGGGTAGAGCTCCCCGACGGTCGAGAGCAGGACGCTCGTCTCGCCCAGGGAGGGCAGGACCTGCTCGATGTAGCGCAGGAACGTCGGGTTGGGTCCGACCACGAGCACGCCCTGGCCTTCGAGGGGGAACCGGTGCGTGTAGAGAAGGTAGGCGGCCCGGTGGAG
>JAICLN010000229.1 GCA_025925615.1 Actinomycetospora sp.
CGAGGGGGGTCCCGGCGAGGCGGGCGCCGCGGGCCAGGCCGGGCCGGCGTCGGGAGGCCAGCGCCGCCGCCGTCGCGCCGGGGCGGAGAATCCGCGACCAGGAGAGCGACGAGGCGACGAGCTCCTGGCCGCCGAGCCCCGCCCAGAGCGCGCGGGAGTCGTCGTTGGCGCGATCGGCCACGGTCAGGTCCTGCGGGCCCGCGAGCAGCTTGCGGTTGAGCAGGACGCCGACGCCCCGCGAGCGCACGTCCGGGTGCGCGACGAGGTTGCTGCTCACCGCGACGCGGATCGGCCGCCCGTCGAGCGTCATCCGCCGGGTGCTCGCGGCGATGAACCCGACGATGCGGCCGTCGGGGTCCTCGTGCACCAGCGAGGGGATCTCGGGGTCCGCCCACGGATCGTCGAGGACGACCCGTTCCAGGTAGGCGGCCACCCGCGGGTTCGGCCGGTCCTCCCCCGAGCGCATCACCAGCTCGAACAGCGCGCTGACCTGGCCGAGGTCGGCGCGCTCCAGGGCACGGATGCCGCTCATGCCCGGCACGGTAGTCCGCGTCCCGATCAGCTGCGTGTGTGCCGGTCGTCCCGCCCTCAGGGCCATGATCACGGGCACGTGGGGCAGGTCTCGCGGGCTCGTGGCCTGAGTGATGTGCCCCTCGGACGGGCCGGTCAGGACCTGACCTCAGCCCCGCGAGATCAGGGGCACGTGGGGCAGCCCGCGGAGCACGCCGACCTGCCTGACGTGCCCCTCGACCACGGTCAGTGCTGGCTGCCCGCCGCCCCCGCGTACTCCGGGCCGGCCTGGGGGCGCGCGCCCGGGTCCGACGCCGACGCGCCCTGGATCGCACGCCAGACCGCCTCCGGGGTGAGCGGCATGTCGATGTGCCGCACGCCGATGTGGGACACGGCGTCGACGACGGCGTTGTGCACCGCAGGTGTCGAGCCGATCGTCCCGGACTCCCCGATCCCCTTCGCCCCGATGGGGTTGAGGTGGGTCGGCGTCTCGGTGTTGGACGCCTCGTAGGAGCAGAGGTCGGCCGCGCTCGGGATGGTGTACGACGCGAGGTTGCCCGTCGTCGGGTTGCCGTCCTCGTCGAAGGTGACCCGCTCGAAGAGGGCCTGCGAGATGCCCTGGGCGATGCCGCCGTGCTGCTGCCCGGCGACGAGCATCGGGTTGAGGATGCGGCCGCAGTCGTCGACGGCGATGTGGCGGCGCGGCGTGACCATGCCGGTGTCGAGGTCCACGTCGACGACGGAGATGTGCGAGCCGAACGGGAAGCTCGACTGGCCCTGCTTGAAGTCGAGGTCCTCGCGCAGCGCGCGGCCGTTGCCGTCGTCGAGCCCGCTGCCGTCCTCGGACGCCGACGCGATCGCCGACCAGCTCACGGTGTGCCCCGCGACCCCGCGCACCCCGAACCCGTCGTCGGAGTGCTCGATGTCCTCGACGGCGGCCTCGAGCAGGTGTGCCGCGATCTCCCGGGCCCGCGAGACGAGCTCCTGCGAGGCGTTGTGGATGGCGCTGCCGCCGGTCTGCAGCGACCGCGAGCCCAGCGTGCCCGCCCCGGACCGTACGACGGCGGTGTCGGACTGGACGACCTTGATCTTGTCCATCGGCACGCCGAGGACCGAGGACGCGAGCTGCGCGAACGCGGTTTCGTGGCCCTGCCCGTGGGCGCTGGTGCCGGCCATGACGGTGAAGGTGCCGTCGGGGTGGGCCTGCGCCGAGCCGTACTCGCCGTCGAGACCCAGCGGCGCGGTGACCTCGACGTAGGAGCCGATGCCGATGCCCATCGCGACCCGCTCCCCCGCGTCCCGACGACGCTTCTGCTCGGCGAGCAGCGCGTCGTAGCCGGCGGCGGCCTTCACGGCCTCGAGGGACTTCTCGTGGTCGGCGTTGTCGTACTCGGCGCCGGTGAGCGACGTCATCGGGTACTGCTCGGGCTGGAGGTAGTTCGCCCGCCGCATCTCGAGCGGGTCGACCCCGAGCTCGTCGGCGGCCATGTCGATGATGCGCTCGAGCAGCTGGGTGGCCTCGGGGCGCCCGGCGCCGCGGTACGCCCCGACGGTTGTGGTGTTGGTGACGACGGCCTTCCAGGTGAAGTCGATGGCCGGGATGTCGTAGACGCCCTGGGCCAGGAGCTGCGTGAGGCTGGGCAGGATCGCGCCGACCGCCGGGTAGGCCCCGCCGTCGCCGATGACCGTGGCGCGCAGCCCCACGATCTTGCCGTCGTTCTTGACGCCGAGCTCGACCCACTGGACCTGCGCCCGGCCGTGGACCATCGAGAGCATGTTCTCGGAGCGGGTCTCGGTCCAGCGGACCGGGCGGCCGAGGACCAGCGCCGCCTTGGCGGCGATCGTGTACTCCGGGTAGGCGGTGGCCTTGGGACCGAAGCCGCCGCCGACCCGCGGGGCGACGACGCGGACCTGGTCGGCCTCGAGCCCCAGGTCGCCGGCGAGCGCGTCCCGCGCGCCGTGCGGGGTCTGGGTCGACAGCCACAGGGTGATGCCGCCCTCCGGGGAACCGGGCTCGGCGACGCAGGCGTTGGGCTCCATCGGCACGCCCGCGAGCTTCTGGTTGTAGAACTTGCCGGTCACGACGACGTCGGCGGTGTCGAAGATCCCGTCGACGTCGCCCGTGCCGGCGCCGGCGCAGAGGTTGCTGCCGACCTCGTCGAACAGCAGCGGGGCGTCGGCGGCGTAGGCCTCCTCGATGCCGGTGACGGCCGGGAGCGGGTCGATGTCGGGGAAGACGGACTCGGCCGCGTCGAGCGCCTCGGCGGCCGTCTCACCGATGACGACGGCGACGATGTCGCCGACGAAGCGGACCTTGCCCTTGGCCAGGTGCGGGCGGGCCATCGCGTCGGGGACGACCCCGGGCAGGCCGGGCCGGTCGGCGATGTCGAGGTCGCCGTGGGTGTAGACCGCCACGACGCCCGGCATCCCCTTGGCCTCGTCGACGTCGATGTCGCCGAGCGTGCCGTGGGCGATCGGGGACCGCACGAACACCGCGTGCAGCGACCCCTCGACGGGCAGGTCGCCGGTGTAGAGCCCGGCGCCCGTGATGAGTTCCTGGTCCTCGGTCCGTTTGACCGCGTGGCCCAGGATCGAGCCGCCGGAATGGGTCGTGACGCTCACGCGTGCTCCTTCGTGCCCTCGGTCGCGTTCCCGGACGCCGTCGTGCATCCCGGCCCCCGGCTTCGGACATTAACCCAGGGGCGTGACGGTCCGCACAGCGTCGTTTCCGCTGGCCAGGAACAGTCCCTTCTGCGGCGTGATCAGCTGTCGGTGGCCGCATCTGCGGCATGCACGAGCAGCGGCACGAGTCGCTCCGCGTCGGTGACCGAGCCGTGCTGGCCGGGCAGCCGCGCGAGCACCGGCTCTCCCTCGGAGCGCACGATCGCGGCCGTGCCGCGGGTGACGGCGACGACGTCGGGCACCCGCGCCCGGACGGCGTCGTCGACGGGGCCGAACCACCCCTCGTCGACCGCCTGCGTGCCGTCGAGCACGTCGGCGTCGTCGCCCAGCGTCGCGCGCCAGGCCGCGAGCACGTCGGGCGCGCTGCCGGGGCGGGTGTAGACGAGGCGGGCACGCGGGTCGCCGCCGACCATCGGCTCGCCGAGCCGCAGGTCGGGGTGGGTGTCGGCGGCGTGGCGGCGCTCGACGCCGACCATGCCGTGGGCCCCGGTGACCGCGAGGACCGAGCCGGCCGGCAGGTCCTCGGCGAGCAGGGCGACGAAGTGGTCGAGCTGGCGCAGCTGCCAGCGCCACGCGAGCGAACCGGGACCGCGCAGGTGGCCCAGCTGGTCGAGGTCGGCGTGGTAGGCGTAGACGAGGCCCGGCCCGGCGAGGGCGGTCAGCGTCTCGGCGGCCAGATCGCCCAGCGCGCCGACGCCGCGGTAGGTCGCGCCGCGCAGCGCCGAGCGCGTCAGGCCGGACCCGCGGTAGGCGCGGTCGGACACGACGGTGCTGGTGACCCCGACGGCGGCGGCGCGCTCGAAGAGCGTCGGACGGGGCTGCACGACCTCGGGGGCGAGCCGCTCGCGCAGGTCGTCCGTGCCCTCGGTCCAGGTGAGCGCGTCGAGCAGCGTGGCGTCGACGCGGAACCGGACGCCGAGGGTGCCGTGCCCGCCCGGCGGCAGCCCGGTGCCCAGGCTCGTGACGCTGATCGGGGTGCTCGTCGGGAACCCGACGGTGAGCGGCCCGGCGTCGTGCATCCCGGCGAGGAACGGGGCGTCGGCGGCGTGCTCGGTGAGCAGCTCGCGGCCCAGCCCGTCGATGAGGAGCAGCGCGGCGGACCGGGCCGGCGGGAGGGTGATCGTCGCGGGTCCGTCGGGCCCCGTGCCCGTGATGTCCGTCCCGAGCGACGCGAGCAGGGCGGGGAGCGCGTCGGCGAGCGCCGGGCCGTCGGTGGTCACGCGCTCACCCTGCCCGGTTCACTCCTGCCGGGCGAGACAGCGCTTCGTCACCGTCCGACACTCAACCGCGTCCTTCCCGTCACAGAACTTCCTCGCGTCGCCGACCGTCCGCCCGTCGGAGCCGTACATATTGGGCTGATCGGGCGAAACTCCCCCCGAACAGTCACTTCGAGTAATAAGACTGTGCGGGACCTCGACAGCGAAGGTGCCCGGTCCGAGGCCGACCGGGCAGGGGGGATCTCGCTTCCATGACCGTGGGGGAGACGTCGACCGAGGGTGCGCCCGCGCCCGCGGAGGACGACGCACCGGACGACCCGGGCACCCCCGTGCCCGCCGCCGCCGAGGTGGGTGCAGGAGAGCCACCGGACGGGTCGGCAGCGGACCTGCTCGCCGCGGTGCTGGTCGAACTCACCGCGCTGCGCACCCGCCTCGACGAGCTCACCGAGCAGCGCCGCCGGGACGAAGCACGGGCCGAGGCCCGCGAGAAGGTGATCGCCCATCAGCGCGACGAGCTCGATGCGCTCCGCGCCGAGCGGCGCGGGACCCATCTCCGGCCGCTGGTGGTGAGCCTCCAGAAGCTCCGGGCCGAGCTCTTGGCGGAGGTCGATGATCTCGCCCCGGACGCGACGCACGGGCTCGCGGCGTCCTTCACCTACTACGCCGACGACGTCGCCGCGCTGCTCGAGCGGTGCGGGGTCGAGCGTCTCCCGACGGAGGCCGGCGAGCTCTTCGACCCTGCTCTCCACACCGCGACCCGCAGCGTCGAGGTCGACGCCCCACAGCACCGCCGGATCCTCACCGTGGTCAGCGAGGGCTGGGCCGAGACCACCTCGGGCCGCGTCCTGGCTCCGGCGAAGGTCGTGGTCGGTCGCCACATCCGGACCGACCGGACCGACCAGGAGGAACCCACTGATGGCTGACACCGGGAGCACCGTCTACGGCATCGACCTCGGCACGACCTACTCGGTCCTCGCCCACGTCGACGAGACCGGACGCGCCGTGGTCGTCCGCAACGGGGAGGGCGAGGAGACGACGCCCTCGGTGGTGCACCTCGAGAGCGCGACGAACGTCGTCGTGGGCACCCAGGCCAAGCGGATCGCGAAGATCGAGCCCGAGAACGTGGTGAGCCTGATCAAGCGTGTGATCGGCACCGAGGCCGTGTACTCGTTCCACGGCCAGGACCACACCCCGGAATCGCTCTCGGCGCTGATCCTCAAGCACATCGCCACGGGCTCGGAGACCGAGGAACCCGTCCACGACGTCGTCGTCACCGTGCCCGCCTACTTCGGGATGCGGGAGCGGGACGCCACCCGCAAGGCAGGCGAGATCGCGGGGCTGAACGTCCTGGGCATCGTGCCCGAACCGGTGGCCGCGGCCGTCCACTACGAACTCACCCACGACGCCGTCGGACGGACCGTCCTCGTCTACGACCTCGGCGGCGGCACCTTCGACACCACCGTGATCAGCGTGGGCGACAACGCCGTCGAGGTCCTCTGCACCGACGGGGACAAACACCTCGGCGGCGCCGACTGGGACGCCCGCCTGGCTGACCACATCATGGACCGCTTCGTGGAACAGGCCGCGCCCACCGACGACCCGCGGGGCAGCGACGACCTCGTCCAGGAGGTCGCGCTCCTGGCCGAGGAGACCAAGAAGCAGCTCTCGAAGCACGAGTCGCGGCCGGTCAACCTCAAGCTCGGCGGGGCCGCTGCGCGGTTCGACGTCTCCCGCCCGGACTTCGAGGCGATGACCGAGGACCTCCTCGACGCCACCGTCGCGATCGTCCGCCGGACCCTCACCACGCTCGAGGAGCTCCACCCAAGGCCGATCTCCTGGTGGAGCTCTCGGTGGCCGAAGAGCTGGGATGGGCACGGACACCCTCACCCGGGGCGGTCCGTGCCTGGCTGGAGAAGCACGGCCAGGACCACCTCGTCCTCCAAGCGGAGCGGGACTTCGCCGAGGTCCGCTACTTCCTCGTCTCGTCGGTCACCGGGATCGACCCGGACGACCCCCACTCCGCCGTGGCGCCCCTGCTCTGGCTCGGCGAGCGGGCCGGGTTGCCGCTGCCCTCGTCCGCAGAGGAGCCGGCGTGAGCCCCCCGCCGCAACACGTCGTGCTCTTCCGCTACGCCCTCGTGGCGGCGGTCCTCGTCGCGGTCGTCGTCACCCTCGTCGTCCTGCCCTGGGGCGATGTGGTGACCGCGCTCGACCCCTGGGTCGACGGCCTGCGCCGCACGCGGTACTCGTGACGTCACTGCCACGCACCGGCCACCCGAGGGAACCATCCGGCCCCGGATTCCGGTGAATCATCCGCGCTGACACCACGTACATTCAGGATCTCCGCCCCGAGGAGGAGCCCGTGACGACCTGGGCCGTCGGCCGTGCCGCCGACCTCCCCGCCGGATCCGACGGCCGTCCGGCCGCCCCGGGCGCGGACCAGGCCGCCCGGCTCGCACGCCTGCTCGTCGGGGAACGCCTCGAGAGCGCCCGCGGCCTGGTCCTCACCGGGTCGCCCGGCGCCGGGAAGTCGACCGTCACCG
>JAICLN010000014.1 GCA_025925615.1 Actinomycetospora sp.
CGCGGGGCCTGCTCGGGGCGGGTCAGGGCCGCTCCGCGCATCCGGCGGTGCGCCTCGTCGCTCGCGCGGACCGGGGGCCGAGGCGCAGGACCGGGGACAGGGTGGGGCACCGTCGGGTCGTCACCGCGCCGGTCTCGACGTTCCACCCGTCACCCCCTCGCGCCCCCGCTCGGGCGTCCTCGTTGGTCCGTGTGCACACTGGCGGTCACGGGCGGCGGCGAGGTCATCGCTGGGCGTCACGCGCGATTCTGCACATGCGGACGCGGTCGGCACCGTCCGGGTCGGCCGGGCATCGGGAGGAGAGCCGGTGGGAGCAACCGAGGCCAGCCGCGGGACCAACGCGCTGATCCCGACGCTCCAGCGGCCGCTGGTCCTCCCTGGCGTGCTCCTCGGCGTCCTGCTCGCCGGGGTCCCGGGCGTCCGCTATTCCGGCGGCGAGGACGCGGGCCGGCTCGACACCACCCTCGCCGCGCTGGTGCCGATGCGCCACGGCGCCGTGGCCCTGGGCGGGGAGGCGCTGGCCGACCTGGGCGACCCGGTGCCCATCGCGGTGGCGATGGTGGTGCTCGCCGCGCTCGCCTGGTGGTGGCGCGGCGGTCGCGGACTGGCGGTGGCGCTCGTCGCGCCCGGCGCGGCGATGCTCACCACCTCGCTCGTGCTCAAGCCGATCGTCGGGCGGACCCGGGGTCACCAGCTGTCCTTCCCGAGCGGGCACACGACCGCGGTGGCCGCGGTCGCGGCGACCGCGGCGATCCTGGTGCTCGGGGCCCCGGCCCTCGCGCCGAGGGTGCGACGGCTGGTGACGGCCGCGCTGGCGCTGCTCGTCGTCGCGGTCGGCGTGAGCCTCGTGGGCCGCGGCTACCACTACCCGACCGACGTGGTCGGTGCCCTCGGCGTGATCCTCGCGGTCGTGCCCCCGGCCGCGCTCGTGGTCGACGCGTTCGCCGGCCTGGGCGACGAGAGCGGGGCGGTCGCCGACCCCGACGCGGCGGTCGCGGATCCCGACGCGGTGGCGGACCTTCCAACGCGGCGGCTCCCCGCCGCGAGCTGAGCGGCCGGGCCCTCAGGCCTGCGCGCTCCGACGCTCGTGCGCGGGCTGGGGGAGCGGGCGGCGCATCGTCACCGTGGTGCCCACCTCGCCGTGGTGGACCTCGACGTCGGTGAGGCTCTCCATGAGCGTGAGCCCACGTCCCCGGGTCGTCGGCCCGGTCGTCGGGCTGCGCCAGTGCCCGTCGTCGGTGACGACGACCGTGACGACGTCGTCGACGATCCCGGCGCGCAGTCGCATCGCACCCGGGGCCGGGGAGTTCGCGAAGGCGTGGTCGACCACGTTCTCGAGGGCCTCGCTGGTCGCGAGCACGAGGTCGTCCGCCAGGTCCTCGAGGTCGTCGGTGAGGTCTCCCCCGGCACCCGCTTCGACCTGCCGGACCTCGAGGGCGTCGCCGAGCCAGCGACGCAGCGCACGGCGGAAGGCCCCGACACGGGGGGGACCGGCCTCGGCGACGAGGTCCAGCGGTGCGTGCGGAGTCACGAACTCTCGCTTCCGGACACGACGACGAGATGACCTCGCCATGTTCCCCGAGCCTCCGAGATCCAAACCAGCGGGTCCCGTCTCAGTGCGGGGAACGACTCGGGCTTTCCCGCCGCACTGCCCTGCTCGTTCGTACCCGTTGCTCCACTGGCAGGTACCCGGTGCGGTCGTCCAGTGGGGTGCGCAGGTCGTAGCGGCACTCGTCGTGCACGACCGCCGGGCCCCACACCCACAGCCGCGGCGCCTCGCGGGGCGCGAGACCGACGATCCGGACGGTCCCGTCGGCGTCGGGGGCCACCGGTCGCTCGCAGACCGCGCAGGCCGTCATCCGCGGAGGCTCCCGACACGAGGTGGGGGCAACCGGACCGCGGCTGCCCCTTGTTCCCGATCAGGTTGCCGTCAATCGGACGGGCGGGCAAGTCCCGGCGCGCGGCCGGGGTCGAACGGGGTTGCCTCAGACGTGGCCCTCGTGCAGGGCGGTCGCGGTGCGCAGGCGCTCGGCGAGCTCGTTCAGCTGCTCGCGCAGGGCGCCGAGCTCACCGGACTCCATGCCCGTGGCCCGCTCGACCTCGCGCTGCACGTCGCGGGCCTTCTCGCGCAGGGCGCGGCCCTCCTCGGTGCAGGCGATCTCGAGGGTCCGCTCGTCCTCCGGGCGCCGCCGGCGGGTCACGCGGCCCTGCTTCTCGAGGCGCTTGAGCAGCGGCGACAGGGTCCCGGAGTCGAGGTGCAGCTGCTCGCACAGCGAGCCCATCGACACGGCCTCCTCCTGCCAGAGCACGAGCATCACCGCGTACTGGCTGTAGGTCAGACCCAGGGTCTCGAGCCCTTGCCGGTAACAGGCCGTCATCGCGCGGGATGCCGAGTGGAGCGCGAAGCACAGCTGCCCGTCGATCGTGAAGGGCTGGCTGCTCGGGGTGGCCTGCGCCGTGGTCATCCCCTCAGCGTAAACGGGATGACCAGGCCATGGGGCGGGGTCACCGTGCGGGTCCGGACGACCACGGTCGGTGGCCCCCGGGTCGACGAGGCCCGCCGCATCGAGGTGGGCGAGCAGGTCCGTCGTCAGGGACAGCCGCGCGAGGTCGGCCGGGGCGAACCAGCCCACGTCCGCCGCGTCGTCGCCGGCGCGCAGCGTGCCGCCGACGAGGTCGGCGACGAAGTCGTGGATCTCGAATAGCGTCTCGGCCCCGGCGGGCCGCTCGAGGACCAGCCACTCGCGTCCGACGGCCACGTCGAGCCCGGTCTCCTCGGCGACCTCCCGGGCCGCCGCGGCCGCCGGCGTCTCGCCGGGCTCCACCCGTCCACCCGGGATCGTCCAGCGCCCGGCCTCAGGGTCCTTGCCCCGCTGCACAAGCAGCAGCCGGCCCGCGGGGTCCCGGACGACCGCGCCCGCGGCGAGCACCCTGCGCACGTCCGTCCCTCCGGCCCGACGGCGACCGGGGTGGCCGGCGAGCTCCGCCGCCAGGATTCGAACCTGGATCATCGGAACCAAAATCCGAGGTGTTGCCCTTACACCACGGCGGATCGCGGGTGGCCCGCGACGACCATGGTGACACGGCCCCCGCGGAGCCTCCCGACCTGCACGAAGCCCCGGCCGGCACCCCCGCCGACCGACGCGGCCGCGCCCCCGCGATCGGGTACGGGGCGTGACCGGGGCCGGACCGACTCGTTGGACCCCGGAGCAAGCAGGCCGGACACGGGCGTCCCGGGACCGTGCGGCGAGTCACCCGCGATCGGTACGCAACCTGATCGGGGCGCAGGCGTCCAACGTGGTGGAGAAGCCGGTCCGCCGCCGGGCGGACGCCGTGCGAGGGGAGGTAGCAGTGGGCGAACGAGCCTGCGGAGTGCGCTCAGCGGCGCACGTGCTGCGCACGACCACTGCTCCGCACGGGCGACGAGCGACGTCGGGCGACCGGGACGAGGCCTCCGGGCCGGACCGTCCCGACGTCCAGAACAGGGGCGAACGCGTGAGCGGCACCGAGCTCGAGGGCAGGACCGACCCGAGCGACACCGGCGAGATCCCGGCCTCGGCGGGCGGGGACCCGTCGGCGCGGGGAAGCCGGTCCACCCGCGCGGTCGCGGCGCCGGTGGGTCGACCCACCCCGGAGCGCGAGCCGGCGGCCGACCCGGCCCCGTTCGTCGACCCCGACCCCACCGCGCCCGGCTTCATCCGCATCTGGGACGACGAAGGCCCCGGTCAGCCGGGCAGCGTCGCCGTCGCGACGAGCTGGCAGTCCAAGTTCGCCCTCGCCGTGGCCGCGTCCGACCTCCTCGTCCTCGCGGTCTGCGTCGTGCTCGGCGCGCTCGTCGGCTTCGGGGCCGGGACCGGGGACCACGGCACGAACCCGTGGGGCCTCGCGCTCGTCTCGATGCTCCTGGTGCCGATGGCGATCGGCGCCGCCCGCGCCTGGGACCCGCGCGTGCTCGGCCAGGGCTCCGAGGAGTGGAGCCGGTTGATGCGCGCGTACGTCAGCGCGGCGATCATCCTGGCCCTCGCCGGACTGGTCCTCGAGCGCACCGGAGTGCGCCCGTGGGTGTTCGGCATCCTCCCGGTCGCCGGGCTGCTCTCCATGGCCGGGCGCTACACGCTGCGCCGGTGGCTGCACGACGCCCGCAAGCGCGGCCGCGGCCTGCTGCCCGTCCTCGCGATCGGCACCGAGGAGTCCGTCCGCGACCTCATCGAGCGCACCCGCCGCGTCCCCCACGTCGGCTGGGTCGTCACGGGCGCCTGCACCCCGACCGGCCTCGGCGAGGACGGCCAGGGCCACGTCGCGGGCGTCCCGGTGCTGGGCGACCTCGACTCGCTGCCCTCCAGCGTGCGCAGCGGCCGCTTCGGCGTCGTCGCCGTGGCACCCACCCCGGGCTGGAGCCCGAAGCGGCTCCACCGCCTGGCCTGGGACCTCGAGGGCACCGGCTCCGAGCTCGTCGTCGACCCCGGCCTCATGGAGGTCGCGGGCCCGCGCCTGCACGTCGCGCCGGTGGACGGCCTGCCGCTGCTGCGCCTCACCGAGCCGCGCCTGTCCGGGGTGCCGCGCATCGGCAAGCTGCTCTTCGACCGTGTGGCCTCGACCGCACTGGTCCTGGCCCTCGCGCCGGTGTTCCTGCTCATCGCGCTGTTCGTCAAGCTCGACGGCGGCCCGGTGTTCTACCGCCAGACGCGCGTCGGCCAGCGCGGCCGGACGTTCCGCATGGTGAAGTTCCGGTCGATGGTGCCGAACGCGGACCGGCTGCGTGACGAACTGGTCGCGAACGGCAACGACGGCTCCGGGCCGCTGTTCAAGCTCCGTCGCGACCCCCGGGTGACCCGCATCGGCTCGATGCTGCGCCGCTACTCTCTCGACGAGCTCCCGCAGCTGTTCAACGTCGTCGGGGGCTCGATGTCGCTGGTCGGCCCCCGGCCGCCGCTGCCCGGAGAGGTCGACGCCTACTCCGACGCCGCCAAGCGCAAGTTCCTGGTGCGGCCGGGCATGACGGGTCTGTGGCAGATCAGCGGCCGTTCCGATCTGTCGTGGGAGGAGTCGGTCCGGTTGGACCTGCGCTACGTGGAGAACTGGTCGCCCGCCATGGACCTGGTCATCCTGTGGAAGACGGTCTCGGCCGTCTTCCGGGGTGACGGGGCCTACTGATGCCGACGGACCCCGTGCCCGCCGCCGTCGCCCCCCTGACCTGCCGGCTCTGCGGGTCGACCGAGCTCGAGAGCTTCGTCGACCTCGGGGCCACCCCACCCTGCGAGCTCTTCCTCACCGCCGAGGCCCTCGAGGCCCCGGAACCGACGTTCCCGCTGCACCCGCGGGTGTGCCGGAACTGCCTGCTGGTGCAGCTGCCCCCGCTGATCGACCCCGACGAGACGTTCACCGAGTACGCGTACTTCTCGTCGTTCTCGACGTCGTGGGTCGACCACGCCCGCCGCTTCGTCACCGCCGCCACGGCGCGGGCCGGGCTGACGAAGGACTCGCTGGTCGTCGAGGCCGCGAGCAACGACGGCTACCTGCTTGCGCACGTCGTCGCCGACGGCATGCGCGCGGTCGGCGTCGAGCCCAGCGTCAACGTCGGCCAGGCCGCCCGCGACAAGGGCGTCCCGACGGTGACCGCGTTCCTCTCCCCGGAGACGGGCGCGGCGGTGCGGGCCGAGAACGGTCCGGCCGACCTCGTCGTCGCGAACAACGTCTACGCGCACATCCCCGACGTCGTGGGCTTCACCCGCGGCCTGCGGGCGATGGTCGCCGACGACGGCTGGGTGTCGATCGAGGTGCAGCACCTGCTGACCCTCGTGGGGCTGCGCCAGTTCGACACGATCTACCACGAGCACTTCCAGTACTACACGGTCGGCACCGCGATCCGGGCGCTCGCCTCGGGCGGGCTCGACCTGGTCGACGTCGAGCTGGTGCCCACCCACGGTGGCTCCATCCGGCTCTGGGCGCGGCCGAGCGAGCTGCACGAGCCGGCCTCGCCGGCCGTCGCCGAGGTGCTCGCCCGCGAGGCGGCCGCCGGACTCGACACCGTCGAGGGCCACGCCGGCTTCGCGCGGGACGTCTCGCGCATCCGCAACGACCTGGTGCGCTTCCTCATCGACGCGGCCGACCGCGGCGAGACCGTCGTCGGCTACGGCGCCCCGGGCAAGGGCAACACGCTGCTGAACTACTGCGGCATCCGGCCCGACCTGCTCGGCTACACGGTCGACCGCAACCCCTACAAGCACGGGCGGTACACGCCGGGGACGCGGATCCCGATCCACCCGCCGGAGCGCATCGACGCGGACCGGCCGGACTACGTGCTGGTCCTGCCCTGGAACCTGCGGGAAGAGATCACCGCCCAGCTCGCGCCGGTCGCGGCGTGGGGCGGCAAGCTCGTCTTCCCGATCCCCACCCTCGAGATCGTCGACCCGGCGACGGGTGCGGTCGTCACGGGATCGCCGTCGGCGGCCGCGTCGTCGCGGTGACGCCCGCCCCCGAAGGATCTGAGGTCCGGTGAAGGTCGTTCTGTTCTGCGGCGGATTCGGCATGCGCATGCGCGACGGGGACTCCGACGTCCCCAAGCCCATGCAGATGGTCGGCCCGCGCCCGCTGATCTGGCACGTGATGCGCTACTACGCCCACTTCGGGCACAAGGAGTTCATCCTGTGCCTCGGGTACGGGGCGCACCACATCAAGGACTACTTCCTCAACTACCGCGAGACCGAGTCGAACGACTTCGTGCTCCGGGAGGGCGAGATCGAGCTCGGCGGCTCGGACATCGCCGACTGGACGATCCACTTCGTCCACACCGGGCTCGAGTCGCCGATCGGGGAGCGGTTGCGCCGGGTGCGCCACCTGCTCACCGGTGACGACATGTTCCTGGCGAACTACGCCGACGTCGTCACCGACGCCCCGCTCGACCAGATGGTCAAGCGCTTCGCCGACTCCGACGCCGAGGCCGCCCTGCTCGCGGTGCTGCCGCAGGCGGTCTTCCACATCGTCGAGTCCGACGACGACGACCGGATCACCTCGATCCACCCCGTCACCGACATGGGCGTGCGGGAGAACGGCGGCTACTTCGTCCTGCGGCCGTCGGTGATCGACCGGATCCCCGAGAACGGCGACCTCGTCGGCGACGCCTGCACCGCCCTCGCGAAGGAGGGCAAGCTCCTGGGCTACCCGTACGAGGGCTTCTGGCTCCCGGCGGACACGCTCAAGGAGCGCAACCAGCTCGAGGCCTTCTACCGCAGCGGCAGCCGGCCGTGGATGTTGTGGGAGAAGCAGCAGGAGCCGGACCTGACGCCGCTGCAGAGCCTCGTCACGCAGCACCTCCAGAGCTGATGCGACCGCTCGTCCCCGGGCGGCTCGACGAGCTCGCCCTGCTCGGAGCCCACTGCGACGACATCCCGATCGGCGCCGGCGGCACCCTGCTGACGCTGTGCCGGGCCCGGCCCGGTCTGCGGGTGCGTGCGCTGGTGCTCTCGGGGGCGGGAACCACGCGCGAGGACGAGGAGCGGGCCGCCCTCGCGGCGTTCTGCCCCGGCGCCGACCTGTCGGTGACGATCCTGGACATGCCCGACGGACGGCTCCCCACGCACTGGGAGTGGGCCAAGGAGCGGCTCGAGGACTTCCGGCGGACCTGCGAGCCCGATCTCGTGCTCGCCGGGCACCGCGGCGACGACCACCAGGACCACCGCGAGCTCGCGCGCCTGGTCCCGACCGTCTTCCGCGACCACCTCGCCCTCGGATACGAGATCCTCAAGGCCGAGCCCGACCTGGCCCAGCCGGCTGTGCTCTGGCCGCTCGAGCCCGACGTCGTGGACGAGAAGATCCGCCTGCTGCACACGCACTACCCCTCGCAGGTGAGCCGCACCTGGTTCGACGACGAGGCCTTCCGCGGCCTCGCGCGCATCCGCGGCGTCCAGGCCGGCCGCCGCTACGCCGAGGGCTTCCACCCCACCCGCCTGCTCGTGGGCGCACCCGCCTGAGCCACGCTGGGTCCGCTCACACGAAGGGAGACCGCGCCATGCGCGTCCTGCTCACCGGTCACCAGGGCTACCTGGGCACGCTCGCCACCGGGATGCTCGCCACCGCGGGCCACGAGGTGACCGGGCTCGACTCCGGTCTCTACGCCGACTGCGTCCTCGGCGACCTGGAGCGGCCCGACCCGCCGGCGCTCGAGGTCGACCTGCGCGACGTGACGGTGGACCAGCTCCGCGGGTTCGACGCGGTGATCCACCTGGCGGCGCTCTCGAACGACCCGCTCGGCTCGCTCGCGCCGAAGCACACCTACGACATCAACCACCACGCCTCGACCCGGCTCGCGCGCCTGGCCAAGGAGGCCGGGGTCGGGCGCTTCGTCTATGCCTCCACGTGCTCGGTGTACGGCGCGTCGGGCACCGACGACGTCCTCGACGAGAACGCCCCGATGAAGCCGGTGACGCCGTACGCGGAGTCGAAGGTCCGGGTCGAGGGCGACCTCGTCGACCTCGCCGACGCCGACTTCGTGCCGGTGTCGATGCGCAACGCCACCGCGTTCGGCTTCTCGCCCCGGCTGCGCGCCGACATCGTGCTCAACAACCTGGTCGGGCACGCGGTGCTCTCCGGGGTCATCAAGGTGATGAGCGACGGCACCCCGTGGCGCCCGCTCTGCCACGGCCGCGACATCATCTCGGCCGCCATGACCGCCATGGAGGCGCCCGCCGAGGTCGTCCGCGGGCAGGCGTTCAACGTCGGCAGCACCGAGAACAACGTGCAGGTCCGCGACATCGCCGAGTCGGTCAAGGTCGCCGTCCCGGCCGCCGAGCTGCTCGTCACCGGGGAGACCGGGGGCGACCCGCGGTCCTACCGCGTGGACTTCGGCAAGATCGAGAAGGAGATCCCGGAGTTCCGCTGCGAGTGGTCGGTGGCCGACGGGGCCGCCGAGCTGCTGCGCGAATACACCGCGCGCGGGCTCACCCAGGAGGCGTTCGACCAGCGCTTCACCCGCCTCGCCGTCCTGGCCGCCCGCCAGGCCGCGGGCACGCTCGACGAGACCCTCCGCCCGGTCTGAGGCGGCTCTGAGCGAAGGGCACCTTCGCTCGGACAGATCGACCGATGGTGCCCTTCGCTCGGAGCCGCGTGGCCGCCGATCAGGCGCCGAGCTCGGCCAGCAGCTGCTTCCAGGAGCCGGCGTCCCGGTCGCGCTCGGAGATCGCGGTGACCTCGACCGGCCAGGCGATCGCGAGGTCCGGGTCGTCGTAGGCCACCCCGAGGTCCTCGCCGGGCGCGTGCGGGGTGTCGATCCGGTAGCAGACGTCGGCGTCGGTGAGGGCCTGGAACCCGTGCAGCAGGCCGGCGGGGACGTACAGGTGGTGGAAGTCCTCGTCGTCGAGCCGGAACGACGCCACCGTCCCGAACGTGGGCGAGCCCGGACGCGCGTCGACGAGGACGTCGTGGACGGCGCCGTGTGCCACCCGCACCAGCTTCGCCTCGCCCGCCCCGCGGCGGGTGTGCATCCCGCGGATCGTCCCGGCCCGCGAGCGGGACTGGCTGTCCTGGGCCCGCGGCCCGAGGTCGACGCCGTGCTCCGCCGCGATCGCCGCGTCGAACGTGCGGGTGAACAGCCCCCGGTCGTCGCGGTGCGGGGTGGGGACGAACACCAGGACACCGTCGATCGCGCTCGTGCGAACCTCCATGCCCGCAAGCGTCCCACCCGCCTCCGAGAGGACCCCCACCCGTGTCCAGCCCCGACGTCGTGACCTGCCGCTGGTGCGGGAGCACCACGGGCACCGTCGTGCTCGACCTCGGCGAGCAGCCCGCCGCCGACCACTTCCCCGCCGCGGACGACCCGGGCCCGGACCCGGTGCACCCGCTGCGGCTGTGGCTCTGCGCGCAGTGCGGGCTGGCGAACCTCGCCGAGGACCCGACGACGCCGGAGGAGCCCCGCGGCGCCGAGCCGCAGGCGATGGTCGACCAGGCCCGCGACGCAGTCGCGCGCGTGCAGGCCGCGGGCCTGCTGACCGGCCCGGACGGCGCTCCCCGGCGGACCGTCACGGAGTTCGGCAGCCCGCACGGCGGCTCCTGGCTCGACCTGCTCGCGTCCGTCGGGCTCACGGAGGAGCCGTCCGGGGAACCGGCCGACCTCGTCGTCGACTGCTTCGGGCTGATGCACGCCGCCGACCAGGCGGCCGGGCTCGCCGAGCGGGCGGCCGCGACGGCCCCGGGCGGGACGCTGCTGCTGCAGTTCCACAGCCTCGCCGCGATCGTCGCCGACGGCGGGTGGAACGCGCTGCGCCACGGCCATTTCGCCTACTACTCCACGCCGGTCCTGGTGCGGATGCTCGCGGCCGTCGGGTTCGAGGCCACGCACGCGTTCTGGTTCGACCTCTACGGCGGCACGGTGCTCCTCGCCGCCCGCCGCACCGGTGTCGAGGGCGGCCTCGACGTGGCGTCGGTGGAGGGTCTCGTGGTGCGCGAGATCGCCGCCGGGGGGCGCGACCCCGCCGTCGTCGCCGGCCTCGAATCGGCGACCGCCGCGAGCGCCGACGCCCTGCGCGCGCATCTCGCCGAGGGGGCGGACGCCGGCCGGTCGGTGATCGGCTACGCGGCCGCCTCCCGGGCGGTGCCGCTGCTCAACCGCGCGCGCATAGGGCCCGACCTGCTGCCCGCCGTCGCCGACGGCTCCCCGGGCAAGCAGGGCCGGCGCTTCCCCGGGGTCGGGGTGCCGATCGTGGCGCCCGACGAGGTCGTCCGGCGGCGCCCGGACGAGGTGGTCCTGTTCGTCACCGACCTGCTCGGCGAGATGCGTTCCCGCATGCCGGAGGTCGAGTCCGCCGGTGGCCGGTGGGTCGTCGTCGACCCCGCGCTGCGGGTGGCCGAACCCGGTGTCTGAAGCGGGCGTGAGCTGAGACACACCTCACTCCGGTGGCACCGCGCGGTGCGGCGCGGCGTCTTGCGGGTGACGGCGGGTGCCTCCGGTGTCGGAGGGCGGTCCTAGACTCGTCGACCGAGGCCGCACGATCGAGGATGGGCTCAGGCGATTGATGGGATGGGGAGCATGACGGCAGTCGAGGCCCCCCGCGCACCGGGCACGGGCCCCGGTGCCGGTGGCCGGGGCGGCCCGCCGGGCCCGCCCGCCGGGACGCGTCGCCGGACCTCGCACCTCCGGGTGGCCGCGCTCGTGGTCGTGCTCAGCACCCTGGTCGCCGGCCTGGCGACCTTCGCGGCGTTCCTGAGCACGGTCGGGCACTACCAGAGCACCGCGGAGATCGTGTTCACGAGCACGATGCCCGACGACGACAACATCGCCAAGGGCTCGCGCTACGTCCAGGACCGCATCACGAGCTGGGAGGGCGTCGCGGGCAGCGAGGCCGTCTCGCGGCGGGCCGCGCAGATTGCCGGCGCCGGCGGCACGCCCTTCGACCCGGCCTCGGTGACCATCACCGGCAAGCACCCCTCGGGCACCGAGCTCCTCCAGGTCACCGCGACCTCGGGCGACCGCGCGACGGTGGCGGCGGACGCCACGGCCGCCGCGCGGGCCACCGTCGACGTCGTCGTCGCCAGCGAGCTCTATCCGGGCACGCCGCGATCCAAGATCGCCGGCACCGTCGTCACGCCCGGCGGCCCGGTCGTCGACCACGGCGTGCAGGAGGCCCGCTGGTGGGGCGTCCTCGGCGGGGTCGCCGGCTTCATCGTGTCGCTGCTGGCCTGGTCGTTGCTGCGGCCCGGCCGGTGGGCCCGGGACCTCGCGCCGCACACCGTGCGCTCCCGCCGCCGCATGGTGGAGCTCAACGCGACGGTGATGGGCGACGAGATGCGCGGGCTCCTCGGGGGCCTGCGCCGCCCCGAGGGGAAGATCGTCGTCGGGGTCGCCGCGGTCGCGATCGCCGGCTACGGGGTCACGGGGTCGATGATCTTCCCGTTGGCGGCCGTCCTGGCTGCCGCGGTCTGGTCGTGGCACACGGCCGATCCACGGTGGTCCGCGGTCGCCCTGCTCTTCACCGGGATCGGTGTGTTCCCGGAGAAGGTCGACGTCGTCAAGCTCGGGCCGGTCACGCCGACGGTGCTCGAGGTGGCGCTCGTCCTCGCCCTGCTGCTCACGCTGCGCGGGCGCAGCACGGGCCTCGCCCCGCGCCCGGTCTTCGCCGGTCCGATCGCCGCGATCCTCGTCGCGGCCACGATCGGGGCGATCGCGGCGCTCGCCCTCGGCGGCGAGTTCAGCCTGATGATCGACAACTACCGGGCGCTGCTCGTCGTGGCGACCTTCGTCCCGGTCTACTACGCCTTCGCGCGGCGGCCGCACCAGCTGATCGCCGTGCTCCTCTACCTGGCCGGCGTCTGCAGCGCGGTCGTGCTCGTCGCGTCGGTGGCGGGGTGGAGCCGCCTGCTCGTCGACGAGCGCAGCTCGGTCATCACCGGCTCCTCGACCTCGGACGTCGCCCGGCTCTCCGGCCCGACGCTGAACCTCTGGGCCCCGCTGCTCGTCCTGCTGCTCTCGGCGCTCATGCCCCGCAAACCGCGCTGGCTCTGGCTGGGGCTCCTGCTGATCGGCATCCTGCACGAGGCGGCGAGCTTCAACCGGTCCACGTGGGCCCCGCTCGTGCTGCTCATCGTCGCCGTGGCGGCCGTGACGCACGGTCCGAAGGGGCTGGTCCGGCGCGCCGCGGTCCTCGTCGTCGTCGGCGCCATCGGCTTCAGCCTCGCCCTCACCGGGCTGGCCGGCGGGCAGGCGAAGCAGATCGCGCTGCGCGCCTCCAGCGTCGTCACCGGCCAGGCCTACGGCGAGGACAGCCTCCCCGACCGGCTGCGGGAGAACGCCGCGGCCTACGGCACCCTCGAGAAACAGCCGTGGCTCGGGGTCGGCGTCGGCCAGTACTACGGCGGTGAGCTCATCACCTACGACGACGAGCACAGCCGCACCGTGGTCGACCCCCGGCCCTACATCCACAACCAGTACCTGCGGATCTGGCTCTACATGGGTGTGTTCGGACTGTTGGCCTATGCGTTCGCCGGGGTCCGCATCTTCTCCGTCGTCCTGACCTCCTGGAGACGACGGACGCCGGGCGCCCCGATGGTCGTGGTGATCGGCATGGGCCTGGCGTGCCTCGCGGCCCAGTCCAGCCTCCAGACGATGCTCGTGGACCGGCCGTCGATCATCGTGACGGTCACGCTCATGGCCGCGGCATCGGCCTTCGCGACCTGGACGCCGTGGCCCGTGTTCTCGGCGCCCGCCCCGCGCCGCCCCGGACCGGGGGCCGGCCCGCCGTGGCCGGATCGGCCACCCCGGTCCGGTCCCGTGCCGAGCCCCCCGAGACGGCCCGCGGCCCGCGCGGGCACCATGGAGGAGTGAGCTCACCGATGACCGTGTCGTCCGCACTGCGCAAAGCGTGGTGGGTGCTCGTGCTCGGTGCCGTGCTCGGTGCCGTCGTCGGGCTCGTCGTCGATCTGCGCCTCGCCGGGGCGGACTACACGTCGAGCTCACAGGTGTTGATCTCCGGCGGCGGGTCCTCGGACTCCTCCGACAGCGCCTACAACGCCAACCAGTACATCAACCAGCGCATGTCGACCTACGCGCAGCTGGCGTCGAGCGACCAGGTGGTCGTCCCGGCGAGCCGGCAGCTGGGCATCGACAGCGCGGACCTCACGTCGCGGGTCACGTCGAGCATCGACGGCGACACCACGGTGCTGACGCTGAACGTGGTCGGCGCCAGCCCGGACGACGCGGTGCGGGCCGACCAGGCCGTGACGCAGGCGTTCACCCAGGCCCTCGGCACGCTGGAGACGCCACCCGGGCAGCCGCCGCGGGTCACGACGAAGGTCATCTCCGACCCGTCCACGCCGTTGGCGCGGTCGCTCCCGCCGGCGGTCGTGTTCGTGGTGGTCGGGGCGATCGCCGGCTTCCTGCTCGTACTCATCGCGGTCTCGCTCTTCGGGTCCAGCGTGCTGCGCCGGCTCGGCGGCCGGGTGGTGTCCTGGATCCGCAGCGACCCGTCCGGCATCCCCCGCCAGTTCGCCCCGCCGACGGGGGCGAACCCGATGATGGCTCCGCCGCCGGGCTACTACCCCCCGCCGGGCCGGCCGCTGCCGCCACCGCCCCGGCCGATGGGGCCGCAGCCTCCTGGTCCCGCCATCGACCCCACCCCGACCACCCCCGTGGCCATCGGGCCGCTCAAGGCGGCCGGCGGATCGGGCTCGGCCGAGGCCACGCAGCGGGTCACCCGTGACGGCGAGGGCTCCGCCGCCGCACCTGCCGGGTCGGGCTCGTCCGGCTCTGGACAGAAGGCGCCGTCGGCGCCGGCTGCTGCCCAGGGTTCTGCCGGCCAAGGGCCGGGCAGCCAGGGATCGGCCGGCCAGGGTTCTGCCGGCCAGCCGGGCAGCCAGGGATCGGCCGGCCAGGGTTCGGGCGGGCAGGGTTCGGCCGGCCAGGGTTCGGCCGGCCAGGGTTCGGCCGGCCAGGGTTCGGGCGGGCAGGGTTCGGGCGGGCAGAAGCCCGTCGCCGGCCCGGGGCAGGCCGGTGGGAAGCCCTCGTCGAGCGGGAACAAGGACGTCGCGGCTGCCGGTGCTGCTGGTGCTGTCGCGGCCGGTGCCGCCGGTGCGGCTGCCGCCGCCAAGGGTTCGGCGTCGGCGCCCCCGCAGGGACCGCAGCAGGGCCAGAACGGCAAGCCGACCCCGAAGCCGGCCGGCTCGTCGTCCGCCTCCCAACCGGGTGGCTCCGGCAACGCCCCGTCCGGCGGGCCGGGCGCGCCGTCGTCGGGGCACTCCGGTGGCCCCGGCGCGACGCCGCCGACGCCCGCACCCGGCAAGCCGAGCCCGTCGCCGGCGGGTCAGAACGGTCGTCCCTCGCCCGGTCCGGGTGGATCGGGGCCCGCGGGCAGCGGTTCGCTGGCCTCGGGTGGGTCCGGCAAGGGCGCGCAGCCGTCGCCGGGGGTCAAGCCCGCGGCTGCTGCCGCCGGGGCCGCCGCAGCCGGGGCCGCGGGTGCGGCCGCCGCGTCGCGGAGCACGAGCGGGCCCGCGAACGGCCAGAACGGCCAGAACGGCTCGACCGGTCCGAAGCCCGGCGTGTCGAAGCCGCAGGGCGCCTCGGGTCAGTCGGGCCAGTCCCAGGGTGGCCAGTCCCAGGGTGGCCAGTCGCAGGGCGGCCAGTCCCAGGGTGGCCAGTCGCAGGGCGGCCAGTCCCAGGGTGGCCAGGGCAACCAGGGCCAGGGGAGCCAGGCGCAGGGCGCCTCCGCCGCCAAGGGCCAGGGCCCGGCGGCGGGGCAGGCCGGCCCGGCCAAGAACGGCCAGCCGCTGAACAGCCAGGGCCAGAACGGGCAGCCGCAGAACGGGGTGCGGGGCGGCTCGCCGTCCCCGTCGCCCTCGGCGAAGCAGAGCCCGTCTCCGTCGGCCGACGCCCCGACGACCACCGTGGCCGCCACGGGCTCGTCGTCACCGACCCCGCGCCGCCCCGCCCCGGGCAAGCCGGTGTCGATCAAGCCGAAGGGCACTCCGGCGGGGACTCCGGCGCCCGCGAAGTCCAGCGCCAAGCCGCCGGCGCGTCCGGCCGGTCTCGACGCCGACACCGTCGCCGTCGACATGCGCCGCAAGGGCGGACCGAGCCCCACGCCGCGTCCGCGGACGAACGGGGCGCCCAACCGCGTCGGCTCGTCGGCCTCCACCGACACCGACCGCGGCTCCCGCGAGGGCTGATCACCACCTCCGCCCGGTCACCGCTCCGGTGCCCGGGCGGGCGTGTGTCCGGGGCCTGCTGTCCGCCTCGTTGATCAGGGGCACGCCAGGCTGGGCGGGAGCGCCGTCGGGGTGCGTGGTGTCCCCGTCGACGAGGAGCCCGGGCCGCCTGTCGGGCTCCCCGGTGATCAGGGGCACGCCAGGCAGGGCACCAGCGCCGCCAGGATGCGTGGTGTACCCCCCAGCGGGCCGCGCCCGCCCACACCGACGCCCGACCTCACCCCGAGAGCGGCCGCCGCGCCACTCGCGCGAACACCCCGGTCCACCCCGCGGCGGCGCGGTCGGCGGAGAAGTGGCGCTCGTAGTGTTCCCGGGCCCCGGCCCCGAGATCCGCGGCCGTCGCCGGGTCCGCGAGCTTCCCGAGCAGCGCGGTGAGCCCGTCCACGTCGTCCACCCCGAGCGGGGGCAGGCCGGGCGGCGCGAACTCCCCGAGCCCGCCCGAGTCGGACACGATCGTCGGCACCCCCAGCTGCATGGAGAGCACCTGCACGCCGCTCTGGGTGGCGAGCCGGTAGTGCGCGAGGGAGGCCTTGGCCCGCGCGAGCAGCGGCAGCACGTCGGCGTAGGCGAAGTGCTCGCGCCGCCACTCGACGTGCTCGGGCAGCGCCAACCGGTCCAGCGGCCCGTCGCCGAGCAGCAGGAGACGATCACCGGCCCAGGCCGGGGACGCGAGGTGGGCGGCCCACGCCGTCAAGGCCACCTCGACGTTCTTGTAGGGCGACATCCGCCCCAGGAGCACGACGTCGTGGCGCTCGGCGGCCGGCGTCGGCACCGGCGGCAGGTCCGCCTCGGGGACGTCCGACGTGAGCGGGACGACGTCGACCCGGCGCCCGAAGCGTGCCGAGAGGACCGCCGCCACGTGCGCGCTCGGCGCCACGACGGCGGCCGCGGTCCGGGTCTGGAGGTCGAGCACCGCGCGCTGGTGCCACGGGCGCTCCTCGTGGGCGTCGTGCGGCCGGTCGTCGTGGACGACCTGCACGAGCGGGGCGAGGCGCGTCAGGGGCAGCCAGCGCGGGTCGTGCACCATCTCGGACACGACGACGTCGGGCGCGAAGCGCCGCGCCTCGCCGGTCACCCGCGCCAGCGCCGGCAGCGTCCGGGGATCCTTGATCGCGGGATCCAGGACGCGCTCATCGGGGCGGGCGGCGACCTTCTCGTAGTGCTGGTCGGTGGTGACGATCAGCGCGGAGTGCCCGGCCTCGCGCAGCGCGTCGACCGGGACGCGGGTGAGCGTTCGCAGCCAGGGGGACAGCCAGAGGATCCTCACCGCGTGCTCCCGATCTCCCGGACCGGCTCGAGCGGGGCGCCGGGAAAGGAGTGACCGAGCAGCCGCGAGAACGCCTGCTGGTAGGCGTCGGCCATCGCGGCGTCGGTGTAGTGGGCGAGGGCCCGCACCCGGCCGGCCTCGCCGACGGCGCCGAGCCCGTCGCGGTCGTCGAGGACGGTGCGCAGTGCCGCCGTCCAGGCCTCGCGCGAGGTCGGGTCCACGACGACGCCCGCCCGTCCGTCGTCGAGCATCTCCGGGACCGTGCCGCTCGCCGAGGCCATCACCGGCACGGCCCGCGTCATCGCCTCGACCATCACGAGGGGGAACGCCTCGAAGCCGCTCGGGACGCACAGCACGTCGGTCTCGGCGAAGGCGGCGTCCGGGCCGGCGACCTGGCCGCGCCAGCGGACCCGGTCGCGCAGCCGGGCGGGGGTGGCGGCCTCGAGCCGCTCGCGGTCCGGACCGTCGCCGAAGATGTCGAGGGTCCAGTCGTCGCGGTCGAGTGCGTCGAGGGCCTCGATCAGCAGCAGCGGGTTCTTGTACTCGACGATCCGGGTCAGCATCGCGAAGCGGACCGGCGCGCCCGGGTCGGCCGTGGGGTGGAACGGCAACGGGTCCGCGGCGGGGATGCCGTTCGGGGCCGCCATGACGAGGTCGGTGAGCCGCTGGTGGCGGGTCAGGTCGGCGTGGTGCTGCGCGGACAGGACGAGCAGCCCGTCGGCCGTGCGCAGGCTGGCCGCGAGCGGCTCGGAGTACGTGGCGCGGTCGAGCTCGGCGGGGTCGTGCGTCGCGGGCATCCACCACCGGCGCTGGCCGCCGACGGCGAGCCCGCCCGAGACCCGTCCGAGCGCCCGCCAGGTGCGGGCGAACCCGACCTCGGTGTTCGTGACCCCGCCGACGACGACCGCCTCGTCGCCGGCCACCTCCACCACCGGCTGCCACCAGGGCTGCATCTCCAGGCGCACCCGCGGGTCGAGCTCCGCCGTGTAGAGCCCGAGGCCCTGCAGGCACACCACCGTGACCGGGTGGCCGCGGTCGACCAGGGCGTTCGCGAGCAGCACCCGCTGGCGCTCGGCGCCCCCGAGGTCGAGGTCGTTGGTGGTCACGAGCACCCCGGGGCGGCCGGCGGCCCGGTCGCGCTGGGCGGTGAGCCGACGACGCCGGACCGCCCGCTTGGAGCGCTGCACCCGGTCCAGCGCGGCCGTCCCGAGCGAGAACACCGTCCCGGGGCCGCGGTTGCCGGCGTTGCCCAGCGCCATGATCTGCGAGGCGCGCAGCAGGTCGGACCCGCGCTGCGCCGCGAGCGTGTCACCGGAGCGGGCGCCGGTGGTGCTGTGCACGGCCTGCGGCCCGTCGTCGTCGACCAGCAACAGGCGCCACCCGGCGCGCCGGGCCGCGGGCTGCCACGTCGCGTCCTCGCCGTAGACGAAGAAGCGCTCGTCGTAGGGACCGACCGCGTCCCAGGCCGCGCGCGAGACCAGCAGGCACGAGCCCGTCATGTAGCCGTCCACCTCGCGCGGCGCGGTGGGGTAGAGGTCGGAGAGCCCGCTGCACCGCGACCGGCCGATCTGCCGGGCGTAGCCGGACGCGTCGACGAGGGTCCGCACGACCGTCGGCGCCCGGTGCGCCACGTCCCAGGGCCGCTCGCGCCCGTGCGGGTCTTCCACGGTCGGCGACACCGCCGCGACCCGCGGCTGGGCGAGGGCCGCCCGCGCGGCCGCGAGCGGTCCGATCAGCTCCGCCTCCGGGTTGAGGTGGAGCATGTCGGCGTCGGGCACCTGCGCCGCGAGCCGGTTGATCGCGGTGATGTAGCCGACGTTGGTCTCGGAGAACGTCCAGCTGACCTCGGGCCAGTGCCGTGCGAGCTCCCGGATGTCCGCCGAGTCGGTCGAGGCGTTGTCCCAGACGTGCACCCCGACGTCCGGGAGGTGCTTCTCGACGCTGCGCAGGGCGCGGTCGAGCAGGTCCGCCCGCCGGTAGGACACGATGAGCACCGCCAGGTCACGACCGCTCACGTCGTGCGTCTCCCTCCGACCTGCCGAGCCCCGGAGGGGCGACACGGCGAGTGGGCATGGTGGCACGGACGGCGACGTGATCCGGGACATACCCCGCAGATCACCGCCGTCGGATGACCCGCAGGTCCACGTACTTGCCCTGCTGGCGCATGCGGATCGTCTGCAGGGCGGCGAGGTCCAGCTCCATCGTCGGCACGTCGGTCACGTCGGCGGCCACGGGCGCGTCCCGGCGTCCGCCGTTGCGGGCGGCGCCCGCCATCGCGGTGGGCCGCAGCTGTGTGGTCTCGGCGTCGAGGGCGTCGGCCGGGGTCCGGGTGCCGGGCACCCGGGCCGTCTCCGGGAGCACGGTCGTCTCGGCGTCGAGAGCGTTCGGGACGCGGTCGGGATCGACGAACGGGCCCACGGTCGGCCCCGAGGGGGCGACACCGAGCCCCTCCTGCTCGCCGACCTCCGCGGCCTCGGCCTCCATCCGGTCGAGGCTGCGCGGGCGCAGCGCCCCGAGCAGCGCGCTGCGCATGCTCTCCGGGATCGCGCCGACGAGCAGCGCACCCCCGAAGTAGGCGATCCCGCCGGCGGCCAGGGGCACGATCAGCGGCAGGTCGTACGTCAGCCAGATGGCGCCGAGGGCGAGCAGACCCGCGGGCACGAGCCGCAGCAGGTAGCCGAAGGGCAGCGGGTGGACGCCGTGGCGACGCAGCCGCCACTGCGACATCGTCACGCCGATCGTCTCGGTGACCAGCAGCATGACACCGCACGCCACGGCGCCGAGGTGGGGCACGAGGATGACGTTCCCGACGCAGTTCACGACGAGGTTGATCGTCGACATCGTCGTCAGGTAGCGCTGTTCGTGCGCGGCGATGAGCCCGTCCGAGACGATCGCCGAGAGGAACGTCATCGCGACCGCGATGAAGAAGAACTGCAGCGGGGGCCCGGCGAAGAGCCCGACGCCGCCCTTGCCCCCGACGATGTCGGCCATGCGGTGCGCGAGCGGCCACCCGATCACCGCGATCGGGAAGCCGACCAGCAACAGGAACCGGTAGCCCTGGTCGACGGCGCGCGCGAACCGCGGCCGGTCGGTGTTGAACGTCTCGTTGATCGTGGACAGCACCGAGCGCTCGAAGACCTGCGAGATCAGCGTCAGGGTGAACGCGATCTGCAGCGCGGTGTAGTACCCGGAGACCTGTTCGGCGGGGGCGAGGATCGAGAGGATCAGGCCGTCCGCGCGCCAGTACAGCACCGCGATGATCGCGATGACGGTGAGCGGGAAGGCCTCCTTGAGCAGGCCCCACATCCGCCGCCAGTCGACGATCCAGCGGATCTCGGCGAGGCGCCGCGCGCCCCACCACTGGATCACCAGCCGCAGCGCCTGCGGGAGGATCTGCACGGCGCACATCGCCAGCAGGCCCAGGTCGAAGTACGCGACCGCCGCGGCCGACGAGAGCGTCAGCACCCGCGAGAGGAACTCCGCGGAGGCCGCCGAGGAGTACCGGACCTTGATGTCGAAGACCGGCTCGTAGCAGCTCGAGATGGTCGTGAAGATCAGCCCGACGGCGAGCACGAGCACCGCGGCCTGCTGCGTCCAGTCGCCCCAGTACACCCCGACGCCGGCGACACCGGCGACGATCGCCAGCGGCAGCGCGTAGAGCGTGGAGAACGAGACGTTCATCCCCACGAGCCGCTCGAGGTTGCCCCCGTGCCCGGTGACCCGGCGGACGACGATCGTGCCCACGCCGAGCTCGGTGAACGCCTCGAAGGTCTGGGCGAAGACGACGGCCGTGGCCATGATGCCGTAGCCGTTCGAACCGAGGTATCGGGTCGCGATGGCGATCGTCACCATCGACAGCGGGAGGGCCGAGAACTTCGCCAGCACCTGGATGACGACGCCGCGCGCGATCGCCGTGGACCGGGTGCTCATCGTTTCGGATGCTACTCGTGCGGAGCCGCACGACCGTCGGCGGCGGGCGCCCCCGGGCACCCTCTCAGCGGCTGGTTAGGGTCCGCGAGGTGAGCACCTGGCTGCTGACCGGTGGCGCCGGATACATCGGCGCCCACGTGCTGCGCGCCCTGCGGGAGGCGGGCCACGACGCCGTCGTGCTCGACGACCTCTCGACGGGACTGCCCGAGCGTCTCCCCGACGACGTCGAGCTGCTGCGCGTGAGCCTGCTCGACCCGGATCTGTCCGGGGTGCTCAGCGGTCTCGTCTCCCGGCGCCGCCTCGACGGGGTGGTGCACCTCGCCGCGAAGAAGTCGGTGCCCGAGTCGGTCGCCGAGCCGCTGCGCTACTACGAACAGAACGTCGGGGGCACCGTCGCGCTGCTGCGGGCGACGACGGCCGCCGGGATCGGCCGCGTCCTGTACTCCTCGAGCGCCGCGGTCTACGGCGAGACGAGCGCGGAGCGGGTCGCCGAGGACCACCCGACGCTGCCGACGAGTCCGTACGGCGAGACCAAGCTCGCGGGGGAGTGGGCGGTGCGCCGCCACGCCGACGCCGCGGGGCAGCGCTGGTCCGCGCTGCGCTACTTCAACGTCGCGGGGTCCGCGTCGGCGCGGCTGGCCGACCGGGGCGC
>JAICLN010000047.1 GCA_025925615.1 Actinomycetospora sp.
CGTGGTTCTCGGCGTGGAACGCCGCGACCAGCCCCGCCTCCACCTCCTGGCCGACCAACCCCGAGAAGTCCCCGGCCAGGGCAGCGGTCAGCTCCGGGCGGGGACGCGGGTCGCCGAAGACCCCACCCGTCCCGCCGGAAGCATCCACCGCCGCTGTCATGACTCGAACACTAGTTCGAGGGTCCGACAGTCACGGCCGCATCAGCCCAGGTCGCGGACGAACCGAGAAGTGATCTGAGTCACAATCCTACGGTCTCCAGGTCGATGCGGTACCGCGTCACCGCCAGCGCCGCGTGCGGGGAGGGCGCCGGCTCGTCGGGACCCGACACGCACGACTCCAGCGCCGCCACCAGCGCCGACTCGTCCAGCCCCGACCCGATCAGCACCAGCCGCGCCCCACCGACGACCCCTCGCGGCGGCGCCGGCCGCACCCGGATCGCCGTCCCGACGGTCTGGACCTCCCAGCACCCGCCCTCGCCCGGCAACCGCACGACGCCCTTCGCCCGCACCACCCCCGACGGGCCGGCTTCGAGGAACGCCGCGAACCGCCCCGGGTCGAGCGGGCGTTCGACCACGAACGAGACGCTCTGCGCTGCGTCGTGCGGATGCGCCCCGTCGACCTCGCGCAACAGCTCGTCGAGCCCCAGCTGGGCCGGCTTCGGCCGCGCGACCGGGTCGACGAGCAGCGCCGGGTCCAGCGCCCCGTGCCGGGTCCCGACGACGGCGCCCGCCGCGACCGTGCGGACGGCCGCCACCGCGGCGTCACCGGCAGCACGAGACACCCGGTCCAGCCCGTTCACGACGGCGAGATCGGCCAGCCGGGCCTGGTCCAGATCGGGTGACGCGCCATCCAGCACGACCACCAGACCGCCGTACACCGCGTGCGGGTCGGTCGAGGCGAGCAGCAGGCGCACCAGTTCGCGCGGTTCGGCGAGCCCGCTGGCCTCCACGACGACGAGGTCGAGCCCCGTGGCGGGCGCGGTGAGGTCGGCGAGCAGGGCCGAGAGGCCGTCGGCGTCGGTCGTGCAGCACAGGCAGCCGTCGGCGAGCGAGGTGACGGCGTCGGCCTGCCCCGCGACGAGCATCGCGTCGATCCCGAGCGCCCCGAAGTCGTTGACGACCACCCCGATCCGGACCCCGTCGGCGTGGCGAAGCAGATGGTTGACCAGCGAGGACTTCCCGACGCCGAGGTGGCCGGCGACGAGCACCACGGGGACGGTGCGGCGGTGACCCACGCTCGGCGAGCCTGCCAGACGCGTCCGACGTAACGTCCGCAGCCGTGCGCCCCTTGGAAGGCATCCGCGTCCTGGACCTCTCGAGGGTGCTGGCGGGCCCCTACGCCACCCAGTGGCTCGGTGAGATGGGCGCCGACGTCGTGAAGGTCGAGCCGCCGTTCGGGGACGACACCCGAGGCTGGGGCCCGCCCTTCCTCAACGACGAGGACCCCGACGACGACCACCAGCGGGTCTCGCTCTACTACCTCTCGACCAACCGCAACAAGCGCGGCATCGTCCTCGACCTCACCACCGAGCGCGGCCAGGAGGTGGCCCGCCGGCTCGCGGACCGCGCCGACGTCCTCGTCGAGAACTTCCGCCCGGGCACCCTGGCGCGCTGGGACCTCGACTACGACACCCTGCGCGCGACCAACCCGGGCCTCATCCACGTCGCGATCTCCGGCTTCGGGCAGACCGGGCCCTACCGCGACCGCCCCGGCTACGACGTCCTCGCCCAGTCCATGGGCGGGATCATGAGCCTCACCGGCGACCCGGACGGCGAGCCCACGAAGGTCGGCCTGCCGGTCGGGGACCTCAACGGCGGGACATGGGCCGTCATCGGGGTGCTGATGGCCCTCCAGGCCCGCCACACCACCGGGGAGGGGCAGTACGTCGACGTCTCGCTGCTCGACGCGCAGACCGCCTGGCACACCTGGGCGGCCCAGGCCGTGTTCCACGACGCGACGCGGGCGCGGCGGCTCGGGTCGGCCCACCCGACGGTCGTGCCCTACCAGCCGATGGCCTGCGCCGACGGGACCCTGATCGTCGCCACGGGCAGCGAACGGCTGTGGCGGCGGTTCTGCGAGGTCCTCGGCCTCGAAGAACTCATCGAGGACCCGCGCTTCGCCACCAACGCCGACCGCGCCGGCCGTCGGGAAGAACTCATGACGCACGTCGAGGCCGTCATGCGCGGGAAGCCGGTCGCGCACTGGGCGGCGGCGTTCGACGCCGCGGGCGTCCCCGTCGGGCCGATCAACACCCTCGACGACCTCTACGAGGACCCGTGGTCGGTCGAGCGCGGGCACCACGTGACCATGGAGCACCCCGGCGTCGGGACGTACCACGGCACCGGTTTCCCGGTGCAGGTCTCCGGGCCGGGCGCGACACCCCCGGCGCCGACGAGCCCGCCCCCGCTGCTCGGCCAGCACACCGCGGAGGTCCTTCGAGAGCTCGGCTACTCCGCCGAGGAGATCGCGGAGTTCTGAGCTTCGCGCGTCACCGCAGCAGTTCGCGGACCTTCACCGTGCGCAGCCGGTTCAGCGCCGCCGCGACCTCGTGCCGGCGCGGGACGGCGAGGTCGGTCGCGTCGCGCCCGCCGCCGAGCAGCGCGTCCACCCCTTCGCGGGCGAGCTCGGCGTCGAGCAGGTCGAGGCCCTCACCGAGCGGGATCGTCCCGTCGAGCACGCCCTCCCCCAGCAGCGCCAGTGCCCGTCCGATGCCGGTGACCTGCGAACGGTCCACGATCTGCTCGACCGCGGACAGGTCGACGTCCTCCTCCCCGAAGGTCAGCGTGTCGACCCCGCGGGCGGTGACGCGGCGCTTGCCCTGACGGCCGGTCGGATCGAGCGACGACGGGTCGACGACGCGGCGCGTCACCGCCGGGAACCCGGAGTGCTCGACGGCGCGGGTGGCCCCCTGCGCGGCGATCTCGTGGGCGCGCTCGGTCACCTCGGATGCCCGGTACGCATCCATCATGATCACGGCATCGGCCACCCCGAGATAGTCGCCCGACCCGCCCATGACCAGTATCGACGAGACCCCGCGCTCGGCCCACAACGGCCGGATCCGCTCCACGAACGGCACCAGCGGCTCGCTCGCGATGAGCTGCTGCATCCGGCCGTCGCGGATCATGATGTTGGTGGCCGAGGTGTCCTCGTCGACGAGCAGCGCGCCCGCCCCCGCCTCCACGGCCTCGACCATCGACGCGGCCTGGCTGGTCGAGCCGGACGCGTTCGTCGTCGAGAAGTCGTCGGTCGGCTGCGTCTCTCCCTTCTGGCCGCTCGGCAGGTGCGAGACGAACGCCGACACGTCGGTCCGGACGACGCTGCGGCCGTCCTCCGCGCGGACCTTGACCGCGTCGTCGCGGGCCACGACGCGTTCGCGGCCGTCGCCGGGCCGGTGGTCGTACACCCCGGCCTCGATCGCCCGCAGCAACGTCGACTTGCCGTGGTACCCGCCGCCGACGATCAGCGTCACGCCCTCCGGCACGCCCAGCCCGGTCACCTCGCCGGCGTTCGGGGTCGCGATGGTGACCCGCAACGACGGCGGCGACGCGAACGGCGTCGCGTCCTCCAACGGCCGGTCGTCCACCCCGGAGCGCCGCGGCAGCACGGCGCCGTCGGCGACGAACGCGACGAGGCCCCGGTCGGCCAGGGCCGCGCGCAGCGCCACCGCGTCCTCGACGGTCTCGACGAAGCCGGTCGCGGCGGCCCGGTCGTCGTCAGCAAAGCCGCTCCACCGCAACTGCGCGACGGCGGCCGGCAGCGTCTCGCCGAGCAGTGTGGCCGCCTCCCGCCCGAGGATGCGCCGTTTCGGGCCGGGCATCGGGACGCCCATCTCGACGGTGACGGTGCCGTCGGCGGCCACCCGCCCGGCGCTGCGCTCGAGGACCTCGGGCCCGCCGGCGTCCACGAGCACCGGGCTGCCGCGCAGCGCGCGCTGCAGACGGCGCAGCAGGAAGCCCGCGAGCGCGCGCCGCCGGTCCGCCGTCGTCGTCAACTGCTGCGGCGCGGCGCCGGGCAGCGTGACGCGCACCCGCGACGGCGGGGCGAACGGGTCGGCCTGGACGCGGACGACCGAGAGGGTCGCCGCCGCGAGCGGCCAGTCCCCGACGAGGGACCTGTAGCGGGCGTAGCTCTGGCCGTCGAGGCCGCGCAGGGTGGCGGCGAGGTCGTCCCGGGACACGACGGCGAGGGTGCCCGACGTGGGCGCCCCCCATGTCGCCGGTGGGAGGATGGTCCGGTGATCATCCCGATCGCCTGGGTGCTCGGCGTGGCCGCCCTGGGCTGGGCCCTCTGGTGCGCCGTCTCGGCGCTGGTGAACCAGGCGCCGACCTACGCGCACCGCCTCGCGCTGCTCGTCATCGAGGTCGTCGCCGTGTTGCAGGTGCTGCTGGCCGTGGTGCTGTTGATCGTGCAGGGCGGGCGCGGGACCGGCGCGGTCGCCGAGATCGTCGGCTACCTCATCGCGGTGGTCATCACGCTGCCGATCGGGGCGGCGCTGGCGTACGGCGAGCGGTCGCGGTACGGGTCGGTGGTGCTCGGGATCGCGGGGTTCACGCTCGCGGTGCTGGTGCTGCGCACGACGCAGGTCTGGGAGGCGACGCGTGTCTGAGACTGGCCCCGGAGCCGAGGGCGGGACCGGCACCCGGCCGCGGCGGATCAACGACGGTCCCGGACGGGTGCTGCTGGTCGTCTACGTGGTCTTCGCGATCTCGGCGGGGGCACGGGCGCTGTTCCAGATCGCGACGCAGTTCTCCGACGCCCCGATCGCCTTCGGACTCTCCGCGTTCTCGGCCGTCGTCTACCTCGTGGCCGCCGTCGCGATCGGGCAGGGCCGCCGCGGCGTGGCCCTCGTGGCGGTGTGGATCGAGCTGGTCGGGGTGCTCGCGGTCGGACTGTTCAGCGTCCTGGCCGCCCAGGACTTCCCGCGCTCGACGGTGTGGTCGCAGTTCGGCGCCGGCTACGGGTTCGTCCCGGTGATCCTGCCGATCCTGGGCCTGGTGTGGCTGCGGCGGAACCGGCCACACTGAGGTCCGTGGAGACCCGCACCCTCGAGACGCCCGAGGTCGACCTCGTCCATGACGTCGCGGGTCCCCTTCCACCCGCCGACGGTCGCCCTCCGCTGCTGATGATCGGCCAGCCGATGGACGCCTCGGGGTTCCGGGCGCTCGCCTCCCACCTGACCGACCGCACCGTCGTCACCTACGACCCCCGCGGGCTCGGGCGCAGCGTCCGCCACGACGGCCTCGACACGAGCGACCCGCAGGTGCAGGCGGGCGACCTCCACGCCCTCGTCGGCGCGCTCGGCGCCGGACCCGCCGAGGTGTTCGCCTCCAGCGGCGGCGCGGTGACGGGGCTGGCGTGGGTGACGATGTTCCCCGACGACGTGGTCACGCTGGTCGCGCACGAGCCGCCCGCCATCTGCGTCCTCCCCGACGCCGATACGGCGCGGCGCGCGCTGGCGCGCGTCGACGACGCCTACGCGGCGAAGGGCTGGGGCGCCGGGATGGCGGGGTTCATGGCGCTGACGTCGTGGCGGGGCGAGTACACCGACGAGTTCTTCGCCCAGCCGCTGCCCGACCCGGCGATGTTCGGGATGCCGTCCGAGGACGACGGGTCCCGGGACGACCCGCTGCTCTCCCACCGCGCGGACGCCATCGTCGCCTACGAGCTCGACATCGACGCGCTGACGGCGGCCCCGACCCGCATCGTCGTCGGGCTGGGCGAGGAGTCCGCCGACCAGTTCCCGGGGCGGTGCGCGGCGGCCCTCGCGGCGCTGCTCGGCCAGGAGCCCACGGTGTTCCCGAGCCACCACGGCGGCTTCTCCGGGGAGAGCGACCCGTGGCCGGGGCAGGCGACGGCGTTCGCGGTGCGGCTGCGCGAGGTGCTGGGCTAGATCTCAGCCCAACCCGGTGCCCTCCACCCCGCGGCGCCAGTAACCGTCGAGGTCGATCCACTCGGTGGGCAGCAGGTCGCGCAGGCGGCGGCGCACCGGGCGCAGGGCCGACGCCTCGGCCCCCATCCACACGAGGCCGTCGCCCTCGGGCCGCTCCCAGGCCGCCACGGCCTCGCCGAGCAGCGTCGTCGTGCCCGGCTCGGCGCCGTCACGGTGCAGCCAGCGGATCTCGACGCCGGGTGGCGCCGCCAGGTCCTGCTCCTCCCCGGCGTCGGCGACCTCGATGAGCACGAGGCCGGTGGTGCCGCCCGGGAGTGAGCTCATCCACCGCGTCAGCGCGGGCAGCGCCGTCTCGTCGCCGCCGAGCAGGTACCAGTCGCGCGGCTCGGCGGCCAACGACGACCGCGGCCCGTACACCCACAGCGCGCCGGCCGGGTCCTCGATCCAGCGGCCCGCGAGCCCCGCGCCGTGGCGGACGAAGTCGATCTCGAGCTCGTCGCCGTCGATGGTGCGGAGGGTGTACTCGCGGTAGGGCCGCGGCCGGCCGGGCGGGGGCGCGACGAGGCCGCGGGGCCCGATCTCCGGCGCGTCGGGCTCGCCGCCGGGCTCGAGGGGGAAGAAGAGCTTGGCGTGGTCGGTCGGCCCGGCGACCGGGAGCGAGGCGACCGCACCCGTCGTCGTCGCCCGGAACCGCACCCGTCGCATCCGCGGCGTCACGTCCCGCGCGCCGACGACCTCGACCCCCACCGGCTCGACGTCGTGCGCGACCTGGGTGAGGACGGGGGCGTTGCGGACCACCATGGGGTCACGCTATCCGCGGGTGGCCACCCTCGGCGGCGGTAGGGCCTCCATGCAAGCGACGCGTCGTTGCTTGCATCCAGTGCGAGGAAAGCCCCGTCGTCAGGACACCCAGAACGGCTCGTCGGCGCCGATCTGGTGCGCCGGCTCCACCCACCCATCCCCGAAGACCGGCGGCGGGACCTCGACGCGGCCGAGCGCCTGCCGCACCGGCTCGACCGGCGGGGCCTCGGTGGCCAGGTCCGGGTGCGCCCACAGCCACTCCGCCGTCCGCGCGAGCGCCAGCTCGCGGATCGAGCCGCCGCGGGTCGCCCGCTCCGCCAGCCCCAGCAGCGCCGATGCCGCGGCGAGGTAGCCGGTCGCGTGGTCGAGGGCCTGGGCCGGGAGGGCGCCGGGCCGGCCGTCGTCGCGGGCGCAGGCCGCAGCGATGCCGGACGCCGCCTGCACGATGCTGTCGAACCCGCGCCGACCCGCCCACGGACCCGTCCACCCCCACGCGTCGAGCCGGACGACGACGAGCTCCGGCCGCCGCTCGAGCAGGTCCTCGGGGGCGAGGCCGAACCGGTCGAGGGCGCCGGGTCGGTAGCCGGTGACGACGACGTCGGCGGTGTCGGCCAGCTCGCGCAGCCGCGGGTCGGCGGCGTCGAGGACCGTCGTGCGCTTGCCGAGGCCGGTGTCGACCTGTTGGGCCGGGAGCTCGGGCAGGTGGGGCGGGTCGACGCGCAGCACGTCCGCGCCGGCCAGCGCGAGGGTGCGGGTGGCGACGGGACCGGCGATCACCCGCGTGAGGTCGAGGACGCGGATCCGGGTCCCGACGCCGGGTGTGGGCACCTCGGTACGACGAATGGTCACCAGCGGCTCGGCGGCGACCGCACGGCCGGGCGCCGACGACGACCACGTGGTCCGGTCGCGCACGGCCACCGCGATGCCGTCGGCGGCGGTGACGACGTCCTCGACCTCGACGGCGGACCGTTCCGCCACCGCACCCGCCAGCCCGTCCGGGCCCTCGCCGTCGTCGGGAAGACCCAGCGCCGCGAGCAGACGATGGCGGTGGTGGGCATAGTTGGCGTGGGTGCGGACCCAGCCGTCGGCCGCGCGCCAGAACCCCGACAGCAGCGCGAACCCGCCCGGGGCCTCACCGTCGATCCGCAGGAGCTGGTCCGCGCGGAAGGAGCTCCCGACGCGGGCCGCGTCGATCTCCGGCACCGGTGTCCCGTGCAGCTGTGCTGCCGCCCCGGCCGCGGCCGCGACGGAGGCCTGGGCGAGCGCGTCGACGGGGAAGGGGGAGGCGAGGCCGGTCGAGTCGCTCATCCACGTCGGCGTCGGCGACGGAGCGGAGGTGTCCAGCCGGGCCCAGAGATCACGCAGCGCAACGTCGCGGGGCTCGAACACGATGGGAGGATGCACGAGACTGGGGCACCATGAGTGACCTCCGGGAGCGGCTCGTCGCCGCGGTCGGCGCCCCGCACGTCCTCGGGGGCGGCTCGGTCCCCGACCTCGCCCACGACGAGGCCCTCGCAGTCGCCCACGGCACCCCGGCCTTCGTCGTGCGGCCCGCGAGCACGGCCGAGGTCGCCGCGATCGTCACCGCGGCCCGCGAGACGCACACCCCGCTCGTCGCGCGCGGCGCCGGCACCGGGCTCTCCGGCGGGGCCAACGCACCCGACGGCAGCGTCGTCGTCGCGTTCGACCGCATGACCGCGATCCGCACGATCGACACGACCGACCACGTCGCCGTCGTCGAGCCCGGCGTCTCGCTCGCCCAGCTCGACGCCGCCGCCCGCGAGCACGGGCTGACCTACCCCGTACGCCCCGGCGAGCAGAGCGCGAGCCTCGGCGGCACCGTCGCGACCAACGCCGGCGGGATGCACGCCGTCCGGTACGGGGTGACCCGCGCCCACGTCGTCGGGCTCGAGGCGGCCCTCGCCGACGGCAGCGTCGTGCGCACCGGCGGCCGGATCGCCAAGGTCTCCAGCGGCTACGACCTCACCCAGCTGCTCACCGGCTCCGAGGGCACCCTCGCGCTGGTCACCGAGGTGACGGTCCGCCTCCAGCCCTACCTCCCGGTGCACCGCACCGTCCTGGCGCCGTTCCCCGACCTCACGACGACGACGGCGGCCGTCGCCCGCGTCGTCGGGAGCGGTCTCGCCCCGGCGCTCTGCGAGTACCTCGACGACCCGACGATGGACGCGATCTGCGCGGCCGCCCACCTCACGCTCGGCGTCCCCGACGAGGTCCGCGACGACGCGGAGGCCTACCTGCTGGTGGAGCTGGTCGGGCGTCGGGAGGAACGGGTCGAGGAGGACCTCACCGAGCTCGGGATGCTGCTGTCCGAGCACGGGGCCCTCGACGTCTACGCGCTGCCCGACGGCTCCGCGCGCCGCCTCGTCGCCGCCCGCGAGCAGACCTTCTGGACGATCAAGGCCCGCGGGGCGGACGAGATCGTCGACGTCGTGGTGCCCCGCTCCGCATTGCCGGAGTTCCTGACGCGGGCGCGCGCGGCCGGCGACCGGCACGGCTCCCGGGTGCTGGGCTGCGGGCACCTCGGGGACGGCAACGCCCACCTCGCGGTCTTCCAGCCCGACGCGGCGGCCCGGCACGCCACGCTGCACGAGGTCCTCGCCGCCGGGGTCGCGCTAGGCGGGGCGGTGTCGGGCGAGCACGGGGTGGGGCGGGCGAAGGCGGACGCGCTCGCAGAGCTCGGCGACCCCGGCGCGCTCACCGCCGTGCGCCGGATCCGCGCGGCGCTCGATCCGGACGGGCTACTCAACCCGGGGTGCGGGCCGATCTGACGATGTGGCTTTTCGGACCCTATCGGCGTGCTGAATTGGATCCTGTGTCTGCGATGCGACATCGCTGACATCAGTGCCGGGTCTGCAGGGCCGGGCGGTCCGGGTGGTCGGCGAGCACCACGAGGTCGGCGATCGCGGCCGGGTCGACCTCGTCGGCGTAGCGCTCGTAGGCCGGCAGCGTCCACGCGTCGGCGTCCGGGGTCCGGCGGGCCAGGGCGCCGGCCGAGAGCGACACGTGCACCTCCAGCTCGGCCGGGAGCCCCCGCCCGAGCAGCAGCGGGCCGTCGACGAGCAGCACCCCGCCGGCCGGCAGCTCCACCCGCGCGTCCCGCACCGCGCGGTCGGTCGCGACGTCCCGGAGCCGGGGCAGGACCGGCCGTCCGGCGGCGGCCGGGGCGAGGACCTCGCGCACCAGCGCCCCGGCGTCGAGCCAGTCGTCGTAGATCGCGTCCGGATCGGTGCGCCCCCGCTCGAGGCGCAGCGACGCCGGGCGCAGGAAGTCCCAGGCCGACACCCGCAGCACCGCCCGCGAGAGCCCCCGCAGCCGGTCGACGAGCCCGTCGGCCCACCGGTCCGGCCGCGCGGCCGCGGCCCCGTCGAGCAGGACCCGCACCGCTCCGGGGGCCGGCCGCGCGTGGATCGCCTCGGTCAGCTCGTCGAGCAGGGCGTCGGGGGTCAGGGGGCGGATCGACGGACGGGTCATCGCCCCCAGGATCCAGGCCGGCGCTCAGGCCTGCGCCACCGGCCCTTCCCCCACGCCGCGTGCCGACTCGCCGGCGATCACGGGCACCGGCGCGTGCTCCTCGGAGTGCTCGTCGTCCTCGTCCGGCGGCCGCGGGTGCATGAACGCCAGCGCGATCAGCGACACCACCGCACAGGCGATGATGTAGATCGCGATCCAGAAGAAGCTCCCGGTCGCGGCGAGGATGGCGGTGGCGATCAGCGGCGCCGGTCCGCCCGCGATCACCGACGCGAGCTGGTAGCCCAGGCCCGCCCCGGTGTAGCGCACCCCGGTGCCGAAGCTCTCGGAGATCAGCGCCGCCTGCGGGCCGTACATCATGTCGTGGAAGACCAGCCCGAGGATCATCCCGAGGATCACGAGCCCGCCGGTCCGGGTGTCGAGGAGCAGGAAGTACGGGAAGGCGTAGAGCCCGGTGAGCACCACCCCGGCGCCGTAGACCACCCGGCGGCCCAGGCGGTCGGAGAGCCAGCCGAAGAACGGCACGGAGACGATCCCGATCAGCGCCGCGACGATGAGGTAGAGCAGCAGGTCCGTCTGGGCCAGCTTCAGCGCCTTCGTGCCGTAGACCAGCACGAACGAGGTGAACAGGTAGAACGGCGCCTGCTCGGCGGTGCGGACGAACATCGCCTTGAGCACGTCGCGCCACTGGTACTTGAACGTGTCCACCAGCGGGAGCTTCGCCACCGCGCCCCGGGTGCGCAGCGCGGCGAACGCAGGCGACTCGAGGACGGTCAGCCGCACGAAGAGCCCGATGGCGATGAGGACGATCGAGGCGATGAACGGCCAGCGCCACCCGCCGGCGAGGAACCCGGGCCCGGAGAAGAAGTAGACGACGGCCGTGCCGAGGGCCAGCCCGATCGGCACGCCCGCCTGCGGCCAGGACGCCATCAGGCCCCGCTGCTTCCGGGTGCCCCACTCCATCGACATGAGCACGGAGCCGCCCCACTCGCCGCCGACCCCGATGCCCTGCAGCACCCGCAGCAGCGTCAGCAGGATCGGTGCCCAGATGCCGATCGTGGCGAAGGTCGGCAGCACACCGATGAGGACGGTGGCGCCACCCATGATCAGCAGGGTCGCGATCAGCGAGTACTTGCGGCCGATCCGGTCGCCGTAGTGACCGAAGATCGCCGCGCCGAGAGGCCGGGCGGCGAACCCGACGAACTGCGTCGAGAACGCGAGCAGCACGCCGCCGGACGACGTGTTGTTGAAGAACAGCGGGCCGAAGACCAGCGCGGCCGCGGTGTTGTAGAGGAAGAAGTCGTACCACTCGATCGTGGTCCCGACCGTGCTCGCGACGACGGCGCGTCTCTTGATCCGACGTCGGACCGTCGGATCGGTCAGGTCAGGAGCTCCCGCAGAGGTCGCCATGCCCGAAGATGGTGCGCGTCACACCCGATCCGGGCAAGACCGACTTCACTCTCCGGTCCAGTCAGATCACGGAGAAGCGATCCGTGAGCTTCTGTCCGTCCGCCCGGGTGATGACACACGACACGAGGCGTCCACCGGACGAGCCAACGTCTGGTCCGTTCGGGGCATCGAACGCGGCCTCCCCCGGGACGATCGCGGCCACCCGCAGGGCGGAACGGTCGACCCCGCCCGCGGCCGGGGCCACCTGGCCGGACGAGGCCACCATCGCGCAGAAGGACCGGCCGAAGGCAGCTATCGCCTCGGCGCCCGGGTAGCTGACCTGCCGGCTCTCGTTCAGCGGCGTCGTGGAACCGACCGCCTCGACGTCGTGCGGGTCGCCGCAGGGCGTGTCGGTGCCGCTCGTGTAGGAGGCGCCGTCACCGAGTTTCCCGCTGGCGCACTGCCCGTCGAAGAGCGCGAAGGCCGGGAGGTCCCCGCCCGGGCCGAACGTGTAGACCTCGGGCTCGCTCGAGAACGGCCGCCAGCCGCCCAGCAGGGCACCCACGGCCAGGACGACGAGCACCGCCACCAGGGCCGCCGCCCCCAGCTGGAGGCGGCGGTCGCGGAGGACGGGCGGGACGGCGCGCAGGGTCAGCGCTCCTGCTCCACGTGCAGGGCCTCCTGCTCGGCGCCCTCGGTCGGCCACTCGTTCTCGACCGCGATCGCCTCCCCGGCCAGATCGTCGGCGGGCAGCCCGGTCGGCTCGGCCGCGCCGGCCTCGGAGGACAGCCCGAGCTCGACCTCGCGCTCCTCCTCGGGGTCGCCGTCGACGGCGTTGGCCGGGTCGTCGACGGACTCGTCGAGGTCCATCGCCGGCGTCGCCGCGATCGGGCGGCCCGGGGGCTCCTCGGCGGTGACGTCGGGCTCCTCCTGCGGGATCCGGTACGCCAGGGTGTCCTGGTCCTCCGCGTCCCGCGTGCCGCCCAGGCGGACCTGGCGGCTGTAGCCCTCGGCGGTGTCCATGCCGTCCTCGAGGGGATCCTCGCCCAGCCGGTCCTCGTCGAGGATCTCCGACGGCTCCGAGTCGAGGCCCGAGGTGTCGTTGTCGACGACCGCGTCGGCCTGCTCGGCGAACTGCTCGCTCACGGGTACTGGCTCCTGTCCTGCCTCGACGGGCCGACGGAGCGGCCCGGTCGCGTGGGTGCATGGTGCACGGTCGACGGGGCGTTCCCCGCAGCGGGTCCGGCCATGCGTGCCCCGGACGGTGAGGCCGGTCAGCGGTGGTGCCCGCGAGCGTGGCCGTGTCCGTGCCCCGCCCCGACGCGAGCCGCCACCGCCCGTTCGAACGCCCGCTCCCACGCCTGCGCCCGGGCCTGGACGGCGCGGGCGCGCATCGCCGCGATCGCGTCCCGGGCCTCCCGATCGCGGTCGGGGACGACGCGCGTGGTGCGGACAGTGCGGGAGGTCTGCGCCGCGGGGGTGGCGCGGGTCGTCACCGCGGTCGGGGCCGGGTCGCGCGGCACGATCGGCGCCCCGGCGGCCGGGGGGACCAGCGCCGCCGCCGCGCCCGCGGCCGGGGCCACCGAGGCCGCTGACGACAGGTCGGGCGCGCCACCGGCGCCGAGCACCACCCCGACCGCGGCGGCACCGAGGGCGACGGTGCCGGTCGCGGCCACGAGGGCCTTCCGGCGCAGGCCGGTCGCCCCGGCCGGCGACGCGTCGTCGGCGCGCACCGGCTCCAGCGCGACGGGCCCGGTGGAGGGCGCGGCGAACGGATCAGTCGGAAGGCTCATCACTGGTCCCATCGGGTCAACGACGTCCATCGTTACCGATCCGTGACCAGGGCGCCAGGGGTCAACCCTTGATCCGCTGCTCCTGCCCGCCCCACTCCTTGGCGCGCAGCTCGAACTTCTGGATCTTGCCGGTGGAGGTCTTCGGGAGCTCGGCGATGATCTCGACGTCGCGGGGGGCCTTGTACCGGGCGATGGCGGTCTTGACGTGGTCGATGATCGCGTCCGGCTCCGCCGACTGTCCCTGGCGCAGGACGACGAAGGCCTTGGGGCGCTCGCCCCAGCGGTCGTCGGGCACGCCGACGACGGCCGCCTCGAGGACGGCGGGGTGCGACAGGACGGCCTGCTCGACCTCGACGGTGGAGATGTTCTCGCCGCCGGAGATGATCACGTCCTTGGCGCGGTCCCGGAGCTCGACGTAGCCGTCGGGGTGCATGACCCCGAGGTCGCCGGAGTGGTACCAGCCGCCGGCGAAGGCCTTCGCGGTCGCGTCCGGGTCGCGGTAGTAGCCGGACATGACGTTGTTGCCGTGCATGACGATCTCGCCCATCGTCGTGCCGTCGGCGGGCACGTCGACCAGCTCGACGGACGCCCAGTCCGTCACGTCCTCGTCGAGCACCTGGACCACGCGCACGGCGTCGGTCTGGATCATCCCGACACCCTGGCGGGCCTGCAGCTTGGCCCGCTCGGTGTCCGGCAGCGCCGCCCAGTCGTCCTGCCACTGGCAGACCGTGTAGGGGCCGTAGGTCTCGGTGAGGCCGTAGACGTGCACGATGCGGAACCCCATCCGCTCCATCTCGAGGATGGTGGTGGGGCTCGGCGGGGCGCCCGCGGTGGTGACGACCAGGGCGTAGTCGAGGGTCCGGGCCTCGGCGGCGTTCATGATCGTCGTGACGACGGTCGGGGCGCCGTTGAGGTGCGTGATGCGGTGCTCGCCGATCAGGCCCCAGATCGCGTCGCCGCGGACCTCGCGCAGGCAGACGTGGGTGCCGCCGATCGCGGTGATGCCCCACGGGGTGCACCAGCCGTTGCAGTGGAACATCGGGAGCGTCCACAGGTAGACCGTCGCCGGGTCGTGGTAGCTCTGGACGATCTCGCCGAGGGAGTTCAGGTACGCGCCGCGGTGGTGGTACTGCACGCCCTTGGGCTTGCCGGTGGTGCCCGACGTGTAGTTGATCGAGATCGTGCCGCGCTCGTCGTCGACGGCCCAGGCCAGGTCATCGCCGTCGTCGCCGCGCGCCAGCAGCTCGGCGTACCCATCCGCCGCGGACCCGGCGTCGGGACCCTCCGCGTCGACGTGCACGACGATCTCGCGGACCGTCTCGAGGCTCTCCCGGAGCGGCTCGACGGCGGCCATGAGCGCGGAGTCGACGATGAGCACCGTCGCGCCCGAGTGGTCGAGGATGTAGCGGACCTCCTCGGCCGAGAGCCGGGTGTTGACCGCCACCAGCACCGCGCCGGCCAGCGGGACCCCGAAGTGGGCGTGCAGCATCGCCGGCACGTTCGGCAGCAGGCACGCGACCCGGTCCCCGGCCTGCACGCCGCTCGCCCGCAGCCCGCGCGCCAGGCGCTGCGCGTCGCGGGCGAACTCGGCGTAGGTCCAGCGCTGCGCGCCGTGGACGATCGCTGTCTTGTCCGGATACACCCCGGCCGAGCGGCACAGGAACGACAGCGGCGTCAGTTCGGTGATCCAGGTCTCGGTCCCGCGCGTCATGGGCGCGATCCAAGCAGCAGATCCGGCGTTCGGGTAGCCGCGAGCACCCGGCGACGGGCCTCGAAGTAGAGGACGCGCACCGTCCCCGCCAACGGCGCGGCCTCGACCCGGGCCGCCACCGCCTCGCTCGGGCCGGAGCCGGACACGTCCCGGGGCTACGGGGGCGGGGGAACCCGCTCCCCGGGGGCGGTGTCGGAACCGAGGCGGGGGGGGGCGCGGGGCCACCCGAGGCCCGGGCGAGCGGGGCGTGGGGGGGGGGGCGGGGGCGGTGCGGGGCCCGGCGCC
>JAICLN010000144.1 GCA_025925615.1 Actinomycetospora sp.
AAACCCTCTCCTGACAAAACTAGCAAAAACAACTCAAAGAAACCCCAACCACCCCCACCAACAAAGGCAGGAAGAAGCTCGGGGCCAAAGCACACCAAACGTCAGCACACTGTTGAGTTCTCAAAGGACGACCACACGGACTGCCAGCACCCGCATGGGGGGGCCGCACCACCCGGTGCTCTGCCGTTCACCCTACCAGAACCGATGGAGGGCAACCGCTCCAACCTATCCCGCCGCCGAGCCCGGGAGCAACCCCTTCGCCCTGGCGACGTGGAGAACGCTACAGGGTGGGTGTCAGGGCCGATCGAGGGGGGTACCGGTTCCGCGTCGTCGCAGGTCGGGCCGCGTTCCCGGCCCGACCCACGCCGTCATGGCCCCGACACGAGCTCGACGCCCGCCGTCGTCCGCTTCCCGCGACGCACCACGAGCCACCGGCCGTGCAGGAGGTCGGCCTCGGCCGGCGTCCAGTCCTCGGCGTCGACCTTGGCGTTGTTCACGTACGCCCCGCCCTCGGCGACGGTGCGGCGTGCGGCCCCCCGGCTCGACGCCAGTCCGGTGCCGACGAGGAGGTCGACGACCGTGGGGTTGTCGCTCCGGGCGAGCGAGGTCGACGGCACCTCGGCCAGCGCCGCGGCCAGCGTGTCCGCGTCGAGGTCCCGCAGCTCGCCCCGTCCGAAGAGCGCCTGGCTGGCCGCTTCGACCCGACCGACCTCCTCCTCACCGTGAACCAGCGCCGTCACCGCCTGGGCGAGCGCGCGCTGGGCCGCCCGGGCCTGGGGACGGTCGGCGGTGGCCTTCTCCAGCTCTTCGATCTCCTCGCGCGAGAGCCAGGTGAAGGCCCGCAGGTACTCCCCGACCTTGGCGTCCTCGGCGTTGATCCAGAACTGGTAGAAGGCGTACGGGCTCGTCAGCGACGCGTCGAGCCAGACCGTCCCGCCCTCGGTCTTGCCGAACTTCGACCCGTCCGCCTTCGTGATCAGCGGGGTGCCGAGGGCGTGCACAGCGCGGCCCTCGACCCGGTGGATCAGGTCGATGCCCGCGGTGAGGTTGCCCCACTGGTCGCTGCCACCGGTCTGGAGCGTGCAGCCGTACCGCCGGTACAGCTCGAGGAAGTCGAGGGACTGCAGGATCTGGTAGGAGAACTCGGCGTAGCTGATGCCCTCGTCGGACTCCATCCGCCGGCTCACCGCCTCCTTGGCGAGCATGCGCCCGACGCGGAAGTGCTTGCCGTACTCACGCAGGAAGTCCAGGGCGGAGATGTCCTCGGTCCAGTCCAGGTTGTTCACCAGCAGCGCCGCGTTCTCGCCGGTGAAGTCGAGGAACGGTCGGAGCTGGGCCCCGATCTTCCCCACCCAGTCCGCGACCACCTCGCGGTCGTTGAGGGTGCGCTCCGAGGTGGGCTTCGGGTCCCCGATGAGCCCCGTCGCGCCCCCGACGAGAGCGATCGGCCGGTGCCCCGCCTGCTGGAAGCGGGCGAGGGTCAGCCACTGCAGGAGGTGCCCGATGTGTGCGCTGGGGGCCGTCGGGTCGATCCCGGAATAGAGAGTGACCGGTCCGGCGTCGAGGTCACGGCGCAGTGCGTCGAGGTCGGTGCTCTGGGCGACGAGTCCCCGCCAGGCGAGGTCGTCGAGGATGTGCGGTGCGGTCACCGGTCCATTGTGTCGTGCGGTGTGACCAGACAGCAGACAGCCGTCACCAGTCCGGACCGTCCGCGCGGGCCCGTCCCGCCTTGTACGGCGTCACGGCGCGCGACCCCGCCACCCACAGTCGCCACGGCCGCTGCTGTCCCGCCGCGACCCCGACCCGCGGGCCGGTGTGCACGGCGTCGTCGGGGACCCGCTCGCCGGCCTCGAGCCGCACCGGCGACGTCGGGTCGACCACGTCGGCGCCGTTCTGCTCCCGTCCGAGCCCGAGCAGCGCGCACAACCGGGCGGGCCCGCGCGCGAGCTCGGCGTCACGTCCGCGCGCGGTCGGCCGGCGCACGTGCGCGACCCCGGGGTCGGAGAGCACCTCCCCCGCCCGCAGCAGCACCGCGCCCGGCCGCCCCTCGTCGAGGGCGACGACGTTCGCGCAGAAGTGCATGCCGTAGACGAAGTAGACGTACAGGTGGCCGGCCGGACCCCACATGACCGCGTTGCGGTTGGTGCGGCCCCGGTAGCAGTGCGAGCCGGGATCGTCCTCGCCCCGGTAGGCCTCCACCTCGACGATGCGCACCCGCACCTCGCCGTCGGCGGTGTCGGCCGTGAGCTCGCACCCGAGCAGCACCCGGGCCGCGTCGAGCGGGTCCACGGCCAGCGCGGCGCGGTCCAGCAGGGTCGGGGTGCTCACCGGCGGCGGATCGGGACCGTCCACCCGCGGGCCTCGATGAGGGCGCCGACGATGCGGTCGTACTGCTCGGCCACCCGCTTGGGCGCTGTGCCGCCGTACGCGTCGCGCGAGGCGATCGACCCCGCCACGGTCAGCACCGAGCGGACGTCGGGGGTGAGGGCGGGGTCGCAGGCGCGCAGCTCGTCGTCGCCGAGCTCGTCGAGCCCCACGTCCCGGCCCTCCGCGGCCCGGACGCACGCCCCGGCCGCCTCGTGAGCCCGGCGGAAGGGGACGCCCTGGCGCACCAGCCATTCCGCGATGTCCGTCGCGAGGGTGAACCCTGCCGGGGCGAGAGCGGCCAGCCGGTCGGTGTGGATCGTGAGGGTCCGGACCATCCCTGCCATCGCGGGCAGGACCATCGTCAGCTGCGCGACCGAGTCGAACAGCGGCTCCTTGTCCTCCTGCAGGTCCCGGTTGTAGGCCAGCGGCAGCGCCTTGAGCGTCGTCATGAGCCCGGCGAGGTTCCCGACGAGGCGGCCCGCCTTGCCGCGGGCGAGCTCGGCGACGTCGGGGTTCTTCTTCTGCGGCATGATCGACGACCCGGTCGACCACGAGTCGTGCAGCGTCACGTACCCGAACTCGGCGGTCGCCCAGAGGATCAGCTCCTCGGCGATGCGGGACAGGTCGACCGCCACCATCGCGAGGACGAACGCTCCCTCGGCGGCGACGTCCCGGGAGGCCGTGCCGTCGATGGAGTTGTCGACGGCGTCGCGGAAGCCGAGATCGCGGGCGACGGCGGCCGGGTCGAGCCCGAGCGAGGTGCCGGCGAGCGCGCCCGAGCCGTAGGGCGACAGATCGAGCCGCCGGTCGAGGTCCCGGAAGCGCTCGAGGTCGCGCAGCAGCGCCTGGGCGTGCGCCCCGAGGTGCTGGGCGAGCAGCACCGGCTGGGCGTGCTGCAGGTGCGTGCGTCCCGGCATGACGGCGTCGGGGTGGGCGCGTCCCTGCGCGACGAGGGCGTCGACGACCTCGCAGACCCCGCGGGTGAGGTCGCGGAGCCGGTCGCGCAGCCACATCCGGAGCTGGGTGGCGATCTGGTCGTTGCGCGAGCGGCCGGCCCGCAGCTTGCCGCCGAGGTTCGCCCCGACCCGCTCGATGAGCCCGCGCTCGAGGGCGGTGTGGACGTCCTCGTCGTCGGGCGCCGCGACGAACGCGCCCGAGGCGACGTCGTCGGCGAGCGTCGCGAGGCCGTCGAGCATGCCGGCGAGCTCGTCGTCGTCGAGCAGGCCCGCGCCGTGCAGGACGCGCGCGTGCGCCCGGGAGCCGGCGATGTCGTACGGCGCGAGCACCCAGTCGAACTGGGTGGACTTCGACAGCGCCGCCATCACCTCGTCCGGGCCGGAGGCGAACCGCCCGCCCCAGAGCGCCGCGGAGGCCCCGTGGCCCGCCTGGTCGGTCTCGCTCACCGCTGCTCGTCCTCCTGCTCTCTCCTCGTGCTGGTCCGCTCCGCCGATCCCTGCTCCGCCGGTCCCTGCGGAGATCGGCGGCCCAACGCCTGCAGCAGCGCGGCGAGCCCGGCGCCGTCCAGGGGTTCGCGGGCGACGACGACCAGGGTGTCGTCCCCCGCGATCGTGCCGACCACCTCGGCGAGGGCGGCCCGGTCCAGGGCGCTGGCCAGGTACTGGGCGGCACCCGGCGGGGTCCGCAGCACGGCCAGGTTGCCGGAGTGGTCGGCCGAGACGAGCAGTTCGGCGAGCAGCCGCGTCAGTCTGTCGGTCCCGCCGGTGACCCCGCGCACCGGGCTCCCGTCGTCGGGGACGACGTAGCGGACGGCACCGCCGTCGGCGCCGCGCAGCTTCACCGCACCGAGCTCGTCGAGGTCGCGCGACAGCGTCGCCTGGGTGACCTCGACCCCCTCCCGCGCGAGCATCCCCGCCAGCTCGCCCTGGCTGTGCACTTCCTGGGTGCTGATCAGCGCCACGATGCGGGCCTGCCGGGCGGCCCGGCTGGACGAGGGACGCAGCCGTTCGAGCCGCTCCCGGACGGCTCGCCGGTCCTCCGGGCGGAGGTCGTCCTCCAGCTCCTCCTCGCCCAGCGCCCCCGGCGCGGTTCCCTCGACCGGGGTCATCGCCCGAGGAGCCAGGTGAGGACGGCCTTCTGGGCGTGGAGCCGGTTCTCGGCCTCGTCCCAGACCGCCGACGCCGGGCCGTCGATCACCTCGTCGCTGATCTCGTCGCCGCGGTGCGCGGGCAGGCAGTGCAGCACCGTCGCGCCCGGGGCCGCGTGCGCGAGGAGCGCGGCGTCGATGGCGAACGCCCGGAACGGCGCGACCCGGTCGAGCCCGTCGTCCTCCTGCCCCATCGAGGTCCAGGTGTCGGTGACCAGCACGTGGGCGCCCTGGACGGCGGCTTCGGCGCCGGCGCGGCCGTCCCCGTCGAGGACCGTCGCGGAGCCCCCGGTCTCGGCCGCGCGCCGCGTCGCGGCGTCGAGGACCGCCGGGTCCGGGCGGAACCCGTCCGGTGCGGCCACGCGGACGTGCATGCCCGCGGTGACCCCACCGAGCAGCAGCGACTGCGCCATGTTGTTCGCGCCGTCACCGAGGTAGGTCATGGTCAGGCCGTCGGTGCGCCCGTGGCGCTCGGTGATGGTCTGCAGGTCGGCGAGGACCTGGCACGGGTGGAACCCGTCGGTGAGCGCGTTGATCACGGGTACGGACGCGTAGGCCGCCATTTCCTCCAGCCGGGCGTCCGCCCCGGTGCGCCAGACGATGGCGTCGACGTAGCGGGAGAGGACCCGCGCGGTGTCCGCGATGGTCTCGCCGCGCCCGAGCTGGGCCGCCCGCCCGTCGACGATCACCGGCGTCCCGCCGAGCGCGGCGATGCCGACCTCGAACGAGACCCGCGTGCGTGTCGAGGGCTTGTCGAAGATGACCGCGACCGCGCGCGGGCCCGCGAGGGGGCGCAGCGCGAACGGGTCGGCCTTCATCGTCGCGGCGAGCTCGAGGACCTCGGCCTGCTCCGCCGGCGTGAGGTCGTCGTCGCGGAGCAGGTGACGGCGGGTGGCCGCCGAGGCGTCCCCGGCTCCCGACGGACCGGGTCCGCCGGTGGCGGCCTGCGTCGGCGCGCTCACGAGTCACCGCCGGACTCGGCTCCGCGCGCGAGCGCCGAGGGCAGGTCGGCGAGGAAGGCGTCCGCCTGGGCGTCGGTGACGACGGCGGGCGGGGCCAGGCGGAGCCGACCGGGTACCGGCGCGTTGATGAGGTAGCCGGCGTCGCGCGCGGCGTTCGTCACCGGCGCGGCCACGTCCGCGGTGAGCGCGACCCCGATGAGCAGGCCCGCCGCGTCCACGTGGTCGACCAGGGGGTGGTCCAGGCCCTCGATACGCGTGCCGAGGTCCTTGCCGAGGGCGTCCGCGCGGTCGAGCAGGCCCTCGCGCTCGATGGTGTCGAGGACCGCCAGGGCGGCCGCGCAGCACACCGGGTTGCCCCCGAAGGTCGTGCCGTGCGACCCGGCCCCGAGCAGCTCGGCGGCCGGCCCGATCCCCACGCAGCACCCGAGCGGCAGGCCGCCCCCGAGCCCCTTGGCCAGGGTGACGACGTCGGGCATGATCCCGGCCCGCTGGTGGGCGAACCACACGCCGGTCCGCCCGATCCCGGTCTGGATCTCGTCGACGATCAGCAGAGCCCCCTGCTGCGTGGTGATCTCCCGGGCCGCCTGCAGGTAGCCCTCCGGCGGGATGATCACCCCCGACTCGCCCTGGATCGGCTCGATCACCACCGCGGCGGTGTCGGCGTCCACGGCGGCGCGCAGGGCCTCGGCGTCGCCGTAGGGCACGAACTCCACCCCGGGCGGCATCGGCTCGAACGGCTCCCGCTTGGCGGGCTGGCCGGTCAGCGCGAGGGCCCCCATGGTGCGGCCGTGGAAGCCCCCGATCGTCGAGACGATCTTGGGGCGGCCGGTGCGGCGGGCGATCTTGAAGGCGGCCTCGTTGGCCTCCGCGCCCGAATTGCACATCAGCACCCGTCCGTCGCCGGCGCCGAGCAGGGCGAGCAGCCGCTCGCCGAGCTCGACGGTCAGCGGATTGATCACGAGGTTCGAGGTGTGCCCGAGGGTCGCGATCTGACGGGTGACGGCGTCGACGACGGCGGGATGGGCGTGGCCGAGGAGGTTGACCGCGATCCCGCCGAGCAGGTCGAGGTACTCGCGGCCGTCGGCGTCCCACACCCGGGCCCCCTCGCCGCGCACGAGGGCGACGGGCGGGACGCCGTAGTTGCCCATCATCGTGGCGGACCAGCGGCGGCGGAGGTCCTCACCGGTCGGGGTCGCAGTGGTCATGCGGGGAGACCTCCTTCGCGGGGGGACGAGGCGGGGACGACCATCGTCCCGACGCCGTGGCTGGTGAAGACCTCGAGCAGCACCGAGTGCGCCACCCGGCCGTCGATGACGTGGGCGCGCGGGACCCCGCCGTCGACCGCCCGCAGGCAGGCCTCCATCTTCGGGATCATGCCGCTGGCCAGGCTCGGCAGGAGCTCCGCGAGCTCGCCCGCGTCGATCTCGGTGCGCAGGCTCGAGCGGTCCGGCCAGGCGGTGTAGAGGCCCTCGACGTCGGTGAGGACGACGAGCTTGCGGGCCCCGAGCGCGACCGCGAGCGCTCCGGCGGCGGTGTCGGCGTTGACGTTGTGCACGACGCCGTCGGCGTCCGGGGCGACCGTCGAGATCACCGGGATGCGGCCGCCGGCCACGAGGTCGAGCACGGCGGCCGGGTTGACCTCGACGACGTCGCCGACCAGGCCCACGTCGACGTCCTCGCCGTCGACCCGGGCAGTCCGGCGGGCCGCGGTGAACAGTCGCGCATCCTCGCCCGACATGCCGACCGCGAGCGGCCCGTGGGCGTTGACGAGCCCGACCAGCTCCCGGCCGACCTGACCGACGAGCACCATCCGGACGACGTCCATCGTCTCGGGCGTCGTGACCCGCAGCCCGCCCCGGAACTCGCCGGGGATGTCCAACCGGTCGAGCATCGAGGTGATCTGCGGTCCGCCGCCGTGGACGACGACCGGTCGGATGCCGGCGAGGCGCAGGAACACCATGTCCTCGGCGAAGGCGCGGCGCAGGTCGTCGTCCACCATGGCGTTGCCGCCGTACTTGACGACGACGATCGCGTCCTGGAACTCGCGCAGCCACGGCAGCGCCTCGGCGAGGACGGCGGCCTTGGCCTGCGCCTCCTCCGGCGAGGTGGCCGGGGCGCCGGTCGACGTGGCGGTCATGTCGAGGCCGGTCATGTCGAGTAGGCGCTGTTCTCTTCGACGTAGGCGTGCGACAGGTCGGTGGTCAGCACCGTGGCCGTGCCCGCCGCCAGCCCCAGGTCGACCTCGACCGTGATCTCCGGACCGGACAGGTCGGCCTTCGAGCGGTCGCCCACCGCGGCGGCCGCGGTGCAGAGCAGGACCCCGTTCACCGTCACCGACAGGGTCGCCGGGTCGACGCGCGCCTCGCTCGCCCCGACCGCGGCCGCGATCCGGCCCCAGTTGGGGTCCGAGCCGAACAGCGCCGTCTTGACCAGGCTGTCCCGGGCGACGGCGCGGGCCCCCAGCAGGGCGTCGGCGTCGGAGTCGGCCCCCGAGACGGTGATCGTGATGCGCTTGGTGACCCCCTCGGCGTCGGCCTGGAGCCCCCTGGCGAGGTCGGCGCACACCGCGCGGAGCGCCTCGGTGAACTCCTCCTCCCCCGGGCTCGCGCCGGAGGCACCGGAGGCCAGCAGCAGCACGGTGTCGTTGGTGCTGGTGGAGCCGTCGATGTCGAGGCGCTCGAACGTGACCGCCGTGGCGGCGCGCAGCGCGCGGTCGGCCGTGTCCGGCGTCAGGTCCGCGTCGGTGGTGACGACGACGAGCATCGTGGCCAGGCTCGGCGCCATCATCCCGGCGCCCTTGGCGAAGCCGCCGACGGTCCAGGAGCCGTCGGCCGCGCTCCGGCTGGCCTGTTTGTCCACGGTGTCGGTGGTGAGGACCGCGGTGGCGGCGTCCGTCCCGGCCTCCGGGCCGGCGCCGAGGGTCCCGGCGGCGTCGTCCACGCCGGAGAGCAGGCGCTCGATCGGCAGCCGCTCACCGATGAGCCCGGTGGAGCAGACCGCGACGTCGATGGCGCCGCACCCCAGCACGTCCGCGACCTTCTCCGCGGTGTGGTGGGTGTCGGCGAACCCGTCGGGGCCGGTGCAGGCGTTGGCGCCGCCGGAGTTCAGCACGACCGCGCGCAGCGAGCGCTCCCGCAGCACCTGCTGGGACCACAGCACCGGCGCGGCCTTGACCTGGTTGCGGGTGAAGACCCCGGCCGCCGTCGTGCGCGGCCCGTCGTTGACGACGAGGGCGAGGTCGGGACGGTCGCCGTGGGCCCGCAGCCCGGCGCGGACCCCCGCGGCGCGGAAGCCGGCGGCGGCGGTGACGCTCACGGCGCGAGCCCGGCGGTCGGCAGGCCGAGGGTCTCGTCGAGGCCGAGGGCGAGGTTGACGGACTGGAACGCGCCGCCCGCGGTGCCCTTCGTCAGGTTGTCGATCACCGTGGTGGCGACGAGGCGCCCGGCGTCGACGTCCACCTCGACCTGCACGTGCGCGCTGTTGGCGCCCACGACGTTCTTCGTGGCCGGTTGGACCCCCTCCGGCAGCAGGTGCACGAAGGGCTCGTCGCCGTAGGCCTTGGCGTAGACCGCCCGGGCCTCCGCCGCCTCGATGCCCGGGTCCGCCAGCGGGGCGCTGACCACCGCGAGGATGCCGCGCGGCATCGGGGCGAGGACCGGCGTGAACGACACCGTGACCGGGCCGGCTCCCAGGCCCGAGAGATTCTGGATGATCTCCGGGGTGTGCCGGTGCGCGCCGCCGACCCCGTAGGCCGTCGCCGAGCCCATGACCTCCGAGCCGAGCAGGTGCGCCTTGGCCGCCCGGCCGGCGCCCGAGGTGCCGGAGAACGCGACGACGCTGACCTCCGGGCCCACCAGACCCGAGCCGACGGCCGGGATCGCCGCGAGCGTCGCCGTCGTCGGGTAGCAGCCGGGTACCGCGATCCGGCGCGTACCGCGCAGCGCGGCCCGCGAGCCGGGCAGCTCCGGGAGCCCGTACGGCCAGGACCCGGCGTGCGTTCCGCCGTACCAGCGCTCCCAGGCCGCCGAGTTCCGCAGCCGGTGGTCCGCGCCGCAGTCGACCACCAGCACGTCGTCGGGGAGCTGCGCGGCGAGCTCTGCCGAGCGCCCGTGCGGC